>JBAIWU010000252.1:0-18764 GCA_037917155.1 Candidatus Eiseniibacteriota bacterium | reverse complement strand
GCGAAGCGGAGGGACCCGGATGATGGCGACGGTCGGTTGGGCGTCGGCCTGCAGCACCCTTCTCGAGGTCGTCGAATTGCGGCACAAGCGTCGCGATTCAGTCCTCGCGCAACTCGTTGCGGCCGCCGGCCAGGGCGGCGTGGTGCGCGACCCGGACGTGCTGCTCGCCACGCTCGTGCGCGGACAGCGGCTGGGCTCCAGCGCGGTCGGGCGCGGGTACGCCGTGCCGCACGCGCGCTCGGTGTCGGTGCTCAAGCCCTCGATGCTCCTCGGGCGCTCCGGGCGCGGGATCGAGTGGGGTGGGGGCGACGGCGACACCGTGCAGATCGTCCTGCTCGTGCTGACGCCGGGCGTCACGCCGCTCCAGGCCCACGCGGAACGCGTGGCCAGCGCCGCGCACGCGCTGCGCCTCCAGCGCACGCGGCAGCGGTTGATGGAGGCGGACCTGGAGGCGGTACGGGTGCTGCTGGCGGGACTTCCGGAATGAGCGCCGCACGCGCCGTGCTCGAGCTGCAGGACCTCGACCAGCTGCTCGAGCTGGCGCGCGACCCGGAGAGCCGCGCCATCCTCGAGCGGGCCGGATTCACGTTCGAAGGTGCTCCCGCGCTGGAGCGGGACCGGGCGAAGCTGTTCACCTCGCTCGACCGGCGCTGGGCGAGCCTTTACGAGCGCTCGCTGCTGCGCTACGGGCGGGGCCTGACGCTCGTGCGCGAGCGCGTGTGCCAGGGATGCTTCGTGACACTGCCGACCTCGGCCGCGCCGCCGCCCGGCGAGGGCGGCCTGCACCTGTGCGAGAGCTGCGGGCGGCTGCTCTACTGGCGCTGAGGGCCCGCCGTTCACGGTTGAACCCGGGCCGGGCCGCCGGTAGGCTTGTGGCCCCACCGGGAGTGCCCGGGCGTCATCGGACCGGCAGGAGAGGATCGTGATGGTGAAGACGCGTGCCCTGCGGCTGGCGGTGCTCGCCGCATGGGTGGCCGCGAGTGGTTGCATGACCCTGCGCGAGGTGCCGATGTCGGACCTTCGCGCACGCCCCGAGCGGAGCCGCGTGCGCGTGGAGACGCGCGAGGGGCTGCTGTACGAGTTCGACTACGCAACGTTCGAGTCGGACACGCTGACCGGCTATCGGAGCCGCCCGGAGGCCGAGGGCCCGGTCGACCAGGTCGCGGAGTTCCAGATCCCCTTCGACCAGCTCCAGCGCGTTTCGACGCGCCAGCTCGACTGGCGGCGGACCGGCATGGTGGGCGGGGGCGTGGTCGCGTGCGCGCTGGCCGTGGGCCTGCGATCCGCGCTCAAGCACGACACGACCGAGGGGACCTCGCCGGGTTACAAGCCGTTCAATCCGTAGGACCGCCTCAGCGCCGCGCCGCGAGGAACGCGCCGAGCGCGCCGCCGGCGAGGTCGGCCGCGAGGTCGAGCGGATCGAAGCGATCGCGGCGGGCGTCGCGCGCCTCCTTGGCGACGCCGAACGCCAGCGTGATCGCGAGCGCGTGCGCCCGGGGCCGGCCGAGGAGCCCGAGCCCCGAGGCGAGCGTGAACGAGAGCGAGGCGTGCTGCAGCCGGTCCGCGCGCAGCAGTCCGCTTCGCCACGCGGGCGCCGGGCCACGGCGCGGCAGTGGCGCCGCGGCGAGCGAATCGGGAGCGGCCGTCATCGCCGCCGCCGTCGCCGTGGTCGCGACGTCCTGCGCACGGCACGCGGGCGCGAGCCCGAGCGAGGCGAGCAGCGCGAGGACGTGCGGGAGCGCGTGGCGCGACGGCATCCGACCCATGCGCGCACTATGACACGCGCGGACGCGCGCGCGTCGGGCGCTGGCACGAGCGCGTGCGATGCTTGACACTTTCTTGCAGCGGCCCGTATCCTGCCTCGCGCTTTTTCGCTGCCCACCGACCTTGGACGATCCTCCCCGCATGACCGTCGACGCCCAGATCCTCGCAGTCCAGAAGCCCGTCCGGCGCGAGCTGGAGGAGGTGCAGAAGCGGCTGCGGGGGCTGTTCCGGACCCCCATCCCCATCCTCAACGAGGTGGGAGGGCACGTCCTGGCGACGCGGGGGAAGAAGTTCCGCCCCACGTTGCTGCTCCTGACGGCGCGCCTTCGGGGCCGCACGGGCCGGGATGCGGTGGTCTGCGCCACCGTCGTCGAGCTCGTGCACGCGGCGGCCCTCATCCACGACGACTCCGTGGACCGCAGCCAGCTCCGGCGCGGCAAGCCCACGGTGAACGGCCTGTGGACCGACGAGATGGCGATCATCATGGGCGATTACCTGTACGCGCAGTCCATGGCGCTCCTCGTCGAGCACCGGCTCAACGACGCGATGGGCGTGCTCGCGCGGGCCGTGACCGACATGTCGTGCGGCGAGGCCATGGAATTCCAGCACGCGTACAACCTCGACGTCACCGAGGCCGAGTACGAGGAGCTCATTCGCGCCAAGACGGGCACGCTCATCGGGGCCGCGACCGAGATCGGGGCGGGCCTCGACGGCGTGCGGGACGCGCGGCGCCGGGCGCGGCTCCGCCGCTTCGGCGACCTCGTCGGCCTGGCGTTCCAGATCGTCGACGACCTGTTCGACTACCTGAGCGACTCGGAGGTCACGGGCAAGCCCGTGGGCCACGACCTCGCCGAGGGCAAGGTCACGCTGCCGCTGATCGCCGCGCTGCGGCAGGCGACCGAGGCCGACCGGCGCCGCCTGCGCGCGCTGGCGGGGCGCCGCAAGTGGACGCAGGGGCAGTGGGCGCAGCTCCGCGCCACGATCGAGCGCGCGGGGGGCTTCCGCTATTCGCGCGAGCGGGCCACGGCACTGTCGGGGGAGGCGCGCGCCATCCTCGCGCACGAGCCGGGCACCGCCGCGCGCTCGGCGCTCGAGGCGGCGGTCGACTACGCCGTCCACCGCGACCATTGACCGCGCCCCACGCGCACGACCGCCCATGACCACGACCCGTCCGCGATCCACGAACGCCGTTCCCGGCCTCGAGCTGCTGCGCGAGTGCGCCGCGGCCGCCGTCGGCAAGAAGGCCGAGCGGCTCGTGGGCCTCGACCTCACGGAGCTCGAGGGCGTGGCGGACTACTTCCTCGTCTGTTCGGGCGGGAGCGAGCCGCAGGTGCGCGCGATCGCCGAGGCGGTCGAGGAGCGCGCGCGCGTGCTCGGCGTGAAGCCTTGGCACGTCGAGGGCCGCGAGGGCCGGCGCTGGGTCCTGCTGGACTTCGTCGACGTCGTGGTGCACGTCTTCCACGAGAAGACGCGCGAGTACTACCTGCTGGAACGCCTGTGGGGCGACGCCCGGAGCGTGGACCTTGGTGTGGAATGAGCTGAAGGAGGCGATGGCCGCCGCGCTGGAGGCCGCCGGGCTGCTGACGCCCGGGCGGCTCGCGCGGCTCGACTTCGCGGTCCCGCGCGAGACCGCGCACGGCGACTGGACCACGAACTTCTGCATGCTCGTGGCGAAGGACGCGGGGCTCCCCCCGCGCAAGCTCGCCGAGGCGATCGCGGCGCACTTTCCCGCCGACCGCGGCATCGTCGGGGGCGCGGAGATCGCCGGCCCGGGCTTCCTCAATTTCCGCTACACGGACGCGTTCCTCGCCTCGCTGCCCGAGCGCATCGTGGGCGAGGGCGAGGCGTTCGGCCGCTCGGGCTTCGGCGCCGGCGAGGCGATCCTCGTCGAGTACGTGAGCGCGAACCCCACCGGGCCCATGAACGTGGTCAGCGCCCGCGCGGCCGCGGTCGGCGCAACGCTCGTGTCGCTGCTGCGGGCGGCGGGATGGAACGCGTCCGGCGAGTTCTACGTGAACGACGCGGGCAACCAGGTCGACCTGCTCGGGGAGTCGCTCGCGGCCCGCTTCGCCGCGACGATCGGCGTCGAGCGGGCGCTGCCGCCCGAGGGCTACCAGGGCGAGTATCTCCGCGTGCTGGCGGGCGAGCTGCCGCCGGACGAGGCGCGCGCGCACCTTGCCGCGCCGGAGGGGGCGCGCTGGTTCCGCGACCAGGCGCTCGAGCGCATGCTCGCGTGGCAGAAGCGCGACCTGGCGGCCTACGGCGTCTCGTTCGAGCGCTGGTTCCGCGAGTCCGAGCTGCACGCCTCGGGCGAGGTCGGCGACACGCTGCGGGCGCTCGAGGCCCGCGGCGTCACGTACCGCGCGACGCGCCCCGAAGGCGTCAGCGAGGCCGCGCGGGCGCGCGTGCAGAACGAGGAGGGCGCCGCGGCGGGGACCGCCGAGGCCACGTGGCTGCGGACGCACGCGTACGGCGACGACATGGACCGCGTCGTCGTGCGCGCGGACGGGCGCCCCACCTACCTGCTGCCGGACATCGCGTACCACCGCGACAAGCGCGAGCGCGGGTTCCGGCGCGCGATCAATCTCTGGGGCCCCGACCACCACGCGTACGTCGCCACGCTGACCTCCGCCCTGCAGGCGCTGGGCCTCGAGCCCGACTTCCTGCAGGTGCTGATCGTGCAGCAAGTGAACCTGCTGCGGCAGGGCCAGGAGGTGAAGATGAGCAAGCGCGCGGGCGAGTTCGTGACGCTGCGCGAGCTCGTCGACGAGGTGGGGCCGGACGCGGCGCGGTTCTCGTTCCTCATGCGCTCGACGAACGCGCACCTGGACTTCGACCTCGACCTCGTCGTCCGCCAGTCGAACGACAACCCCGTCTACTACGTGCAGATGGCGCACGCGCGCATCGCCTCGATCCTGCGGCTGGCCGCCTCGCAGCGCGCCGCGGCGGCGCCCGGCGCCGCGACGCCGCTCGCCGCGGCCGAGGAGGTCGCGCTGGTGCGGAAGCTGGCCACGTTCCCCGAGGTGGTCCGGGGCGCGGCGGCGATGCGCGAGCCGCACCGGATCCCCGCCTACCTGATGGAGCTGGCCGCCGAGTACCACCGCTTCTACCACGAGTGCCGCGTGGTGAGTGACGACGCGGCGCTGACCCGTCACCGGCTGCGGCTGTGCGCCGCGACGCAGCAGGTGCTGCGCAACGGTCTCGCGCTCATGGGCGTCTCCGCCCCGGAGCGGATGGAGCGCGAGGCGGAGAGCACGACATGAGCGGCCCGCACCGGATCCTGGTCGTCGGCTCGGTGGCCCTGGATTCCATCCGCACGCCCTACGGCGAGGTCAGCGAGGCCCTGGGCGGATCGGCCTCGTACTTCTCCTTCTCGGCGAGCCACTACTCGCCGGTCTCCGTGGTCGCCGTCGTGGGCGAGGACTTCCCGACCGAGCACCGCGACCTGTTCCTCGAGCGCGGGATCGACCTGACCGGGCTCGAGACGACGCCCGGCCGCACGTTCCGGTGGCGCGGCGAGTACGCGGCCGACCTCGGGCACGCGCACACGCTCGAGACCCAGCTCAACGTCTTCGCCGACTTCCACCCGCACCTGACGGACGAGCACCGGCGCACGCCGTTCGTGTTCCTCGCGAACATCGACCCGGAGCTGCAGCTCGAGGTGCTGGCGCAGATCCGGCGCCCGATGATGACGCTCTCGGACACGATGAACTACTGGATCGCGCGCAAGCCCGACCGCGTGTTCGAGGTGCTCCGGCGCGTGGACGTGGCCCTGCTCAACGAGGAGGAGGCCCGGGCGCTTGCCGGCGAGACCCATCTGGCGCGGGCGGCGGACAAGCTGCTCGACCAGGGCGCGAACGCGGTCGTGATCAAGAAGGGCGAGCACGGCGCGCTCTACCATTCCCGAGAGGAGCGTTTCATCACGCCGGCCTATCCCGTGACCGCGCTCACCGACCCGACCGGGGCGGGGGACTCGTTCGCGGGCGGCTTCATCGGGCTGCTGGCGCGCATGGGTCGCACCGATGGCGAGGCGCTGCGCCAGGCGATGGCGTGCGGCACGGCGATGGCGTCGCTCGCGATCGAGTCGTTCAGCCCGCAGCGGCTCGTCACGACGCGCACGACCGAGATCGAGGGCCGCGTCCGCTCGCTGCACGGGATGGTCCATTACGATCTCTTCCCCATGTTCTGAGCGGTCCCGGCTTTGCCCTCCGCGTGACACGCGCGCTGTGCTATCGTGAACATCGTCGCAGTGCATCGCTCGAAGACGGGGGACCCGCCGATGACCACACCGGAAGCCGCGCTCGCCTCGAAGGCCGAGTCGACCATCCGGCGCTTGCGCGAGGTCGAGGGCGTGAGCGTGCTGGCCGACGGCCAGGACATCCGCGAGATCCACGTCCTGACCAGCTCGGAGCGGCCGCCCAAGAACCTCGTGCGCGACATCCAGACCGCCCTGCGCGCCGGGCTGGGGCTGGAGATCGACCACCGGGTCGTCTCGATCGCCCGCACGGAACCCACGCCGCGGACGGGGCCCGCCCCGGAGGTCGAGGCGCCCGAGCCCGGGCCCCGGGAGCGGGGCGACCGCATCCGGTTCGAGAGTGTGAACCTGTTTGTTTCAGGCCCGCGGACCCAGGCGCAGGTCGAGCTGCGCTGGCGCGGGCTGCCGCGCATCGGCAGCGCGACTGGCTGGAGCACCCGGGACGAGTCACACGTGCTCGTGGCGCAGGCCACGGCCGCAGCGGTGCAGGAGTTCCTCGCCGACCCGGTGGCGCTTCGCGTCTCGGGGGTCGAGTTCGTAAGCATCGGGCGTGCCCGGCTCGCGGTCGTTTCCATGTCGCTGCTCGCTCACCGGGAGGAAAAGTTGCTGACGGGGAGCTGCGCGATCGAGCAAGATACGCCTCAAGCCGTCGTGCTCGCGACCCTGGCCGCGCTCAACCGCGTGGTCGGGGGCCTGCGCGTCAAGGAGCCGACGGAGTACGTGCTGCGCCCATCTGCGGATTGAGCGCGCGCGGCCCGGGGCCGCGGCGCCACGAATCGGAGACCGGCAGGACAGGAGGGACGAGCGAAGCGGAGCAGCATCCAGCGAAGCGGACCCATCTGTGTGGACGGACGTCCCCGCAGAATCCAACCTGAAGGAGGTGGGTCTGAATGGATCTGCTCATCGACGTGCTCACCCGCGCTGGCTGGTAACGCCTGCTGAGGTTTGAACGAGTCGGTAACTTCCCTTCTCGTCACGCCGGTCTCCCGATACTTCCTTCCCAAGGTCGAGCCCCCGGCGAACCAGGACACCGTGAGCGAATCGCCCTCACAGCGGCACCCCGCGCTCTTCAGGCTGTACTACGCCGCCGTCGTCCTCGGCGCGATCGCGCTGCTAGCGCCCCCCTTCGTCTCGTTCGCTCGGCTCGTGCCGCCGGCGCCCGTGCTCCTCGCCGGCGGCTTCGCGCTGCTGGTCCTGAGCGAGCTGGCGCCCGTGGCGCTGCCCGGCGGCGGCTACGTGACCGCGAGCACCGTCTTCAACCTGCCGTGCCTCGTCGTGATGGGCCCGTTCTGGACCTCGCTCATCGACATCGCGGCGAACGGCCTCGTGCACGGAATCGTCCGCCGCAAGCCGCTCGTGCGCGTCGTCCACAACATGGCGATCTACACGCTCGGCTACTTCGCGACCGGCGCCGCGTTCAGGCTCGCCGGCGGGCACATCGGCGCGCTGCGCTTCCCGGCGGACGGCGCGGCGCTGCTGGTGGCGGGGATCGTGTACTTCGTCGTGAACAGCGGCTGCGTGTCCACGGTGATCGGCCTCACGTCGGGACCGAGCCCGTGGCGCATCTGGCAGAGCGACTTCCAGCAGGGAATCCTCCACCACCTCTCGTTCGTGGCGCTGGGCGCGCTGGTCGCGGTCGTGTACACGGACGCGGGACCGTGGGGCATCGCGCTGTTCGCGCTGCCGTACCTGGTCTCGCTGCACTCGTTTCGCGTCTACCTCGAGCTCAAGGCGGACATGAAGGACTTCGTGCGCGCACTCACGGAGGTGCTCGAGGAGGTCGACCCGTACACGCGCCACCACTCCGTGCGCGTGGCGCAGTACGCCGTGCGCCTCGCGCGCGGCATGGGGCGCTCCGAGCGCGAGGTCGGGGAGATCGAGTACGCCGCGCTCGTGCACGACATCGGCAAGATCGGCCCGCAGCACCAGCACATCCTCCAGAAGCCCGGCTCGCTCTCGCACGAGGAGCAGCGCACGCTGCGCGCGCACCCCGCGGCCGGCGCCGAGATCGTCGCGCGCGTCCGCGCGCTGCGGCGCGCCTCCGAGATCGTCCGCGCGCACCACGAGCGGCCCGACGGCCAGGGCTATCCGTACGGCCTGCGCTCGCAGGACGTGCCGGTCGGCGCGCGCGTCCTGAACGTCGCGGACGCGTTCGACGCGATGACCTCCGACCGCCCGTACCGCCGCGCGCTGCCACTCGAGGCGGCGCTGCGCGAGCTCGAGCGCGGCGCCGGCACGCAATTCGACCGCGAGGTGACCACCTGCCTGCTGCGCCTGCACGCCGCGGGCGAGTTCCCGCTCGTGCCCAGCCCCAGCAGCGAGGACCTGCAGCTCCTGCGGCTCAAGACGCGGGTGGGGGGCTGATGCGGTATCGCGACGCCGGCGTCGACATCTCCCGCTCGGACGCGATCAAGGACGAGATCCTGCGCGAGGTCCGCTCGACCTGGGGCCCCGGCGTGCGCCCGCTGGTGGGCGGCTTCGCCGGGGTCATGGAGTTCGCGCACGGCGCGCCGCTGCTCGCGGCGACCATGGACGGCGTCGGCACCAAGCTGCACCTCGCGCTGCGCGCGGGGCGGCTCGAGGACGCGGCCGCGGACCTCGTCTACCACGGCGCGAACGACCTGCTCGTGCACGGGGCGCGCCCGCTGGCGTTCCTCGACTACGTCGCGCAGGCGCGCCTCGAGCCGGAGACGGTCGCGGCCGCCGTGCGCGGGCTCGCGCGCGCCTGCCGCGAGGTGGGCGCCGCGCTGCTGGGGGGCGAGACCGCGGAGATGCCCGATACCTACCTGCCCGGCGTCGTGGACGTGGCCGGCTGCATGCTGGGCGTGCTCGACCCCGCGCTGCTGCTGGACGGCTCGCGCGTGCGCCCGGGTGACGTCCTGCTCGGCGTCGCGGGCAGCGGCCTGCACACGAACGGCTACTCGCTCGCCCGCCGCGTGCTCGCCTCGAGCGGGCTCGCGCTCGAGGACCCGCTGCCCGGCGGCGACGGCGAGACGGTCGGCGGGGCGCTCCTGCAGCCGCACCGCTGGTACGGGCGCTCGCTGCTGCCGCTCGCGGTGGAGGGCCGCATCCGCGCGATGGCGCACGTGACGGGCGGCGGCATCGCCGGCAACCTCGCGCGGGTGCTGCCCGCGGGCTGCCGCGCGCGCCTGCGGCCGGATGCCTGGCCCCGGCCCGCGGTGTTCCGCTGGCTCGTGCGCGCCGGTGACGTGCCCGAGGCCGACGCGCGCGAGTCGCTGAACCTCGGGATCGGCATGGTGCTCGTGGCGGAGCCGGACGCGGCACGCGGCGTCGCGTCGGCGCTCGAGGCCGCGGGCGAGCGCGTCTGGCCGATCGGCGCGGTGGCCGCGGGCGAGCGCGGCGTGGAGTGGGACGCCCCCTGAGCGACATCGCCCCCGCGTGACATGCCGCTCCCGGGAAGGGGAGTGGGTGGAGGTGGCGGATGGAGCGCGAGCGCGTTCGGGGACGCGAGGTCCAGGATTTCCCGGTGCCGGATCTGGTGGGCGACTCTGCGGCGTGGCGCGAGCTGGTGGCGCAGCTGCCCGCGGTGGCGGCGAGCGGCCTGCCGGTGCTGCTGGCGGGCGAGACGGGGAGCGGCAAGGAGCTGGTGGCGCGGGCGGTGCACGCGCTGAGCGCGCGCCGCCGGCACGCGTTCGTGGCCCACAACTGCGGCGCGACACCGGACAGCCTGATCGAGAGCGAGCTGTTCGGGCACGCGCGCGGGGCGTTCACGGGCGCGGTGAGCGACCGGGAGGGGCTGTTCGACGCGGCGCGCGGCGGCACGCTCTTCCTGGACGAGATCGGCGACGCGAGCCCGCTGCTCCAGATGAAGCTGCTGCGCGTGCTGCAGGAGGGCGAGGCCCGGCGCGTGGGCGACACGCGCGTGCGCCCGGTGGACGTGCGCGTCGGCTCGGCGACGCACCGGCCGCTCGAGCGGGCGGTCGCGAACGCGGGGTTCCGCACCGACCTCTTCTTCCGGCTGGGCGCGGTGCGCCTGCGGCTGCCACCGCTGCGCGAGCGCGGCCGCGACGTGCTGCTGCTGGCGCGCCACTTCCTCGCGCAGGCCGCGGCGCGCGAGGACTCCTCGCCGCCGGAGCTGGAGCCGGCGCTCGCGGATCGCCTCCTGCGCTACGCGTGGCCGGGAAACGTGCGCGAGCTCGCGAACGCGTGCCAGTTCGCGGTGCGCGTGGCGCGGGCGCGCGGCGTCGTGACCGAGGCGCACTGGCCCGACGCGCCGTTCGCGTCCGCGGTGGCGGAGGGCGCGGGGCTGCACGCCGAGACGCGTGCGCTCGAGGAGCGCCGCCTGCGCGAGGCGCTGCGCCGCACGCACGGCAACAAGACGGCGGCCGCGCGCTCGCTGGGGTTGTCGCGCCAGGGGCTGCTCCAGAAGCTGCGCCGCGACGGCCTCGGCGCCCCCGAGGCGGCGCAGGCGGCGCTTGACGATGGCGGAGTCGCTGACTAGCGTCCGCGTCCCAATGGGGGCCCATGGCGGGGCCCGCCCGGCCCGGCCGGGACGCCGGCGGCGCGTGCGACGCCGCGGCGCACCACCATCCCAGGAGGTCGCGTGGCGAAGAAGACGCTCAGGATCGGGCTGATCGGCGTGGGCGGCACGGCGCAGGTGAACCACATCCCCGCGCTGCGCAAGGTGGAGGGCCTCGAGCTGGTCGCGCTCTGCGACCGGGATCCGGAGAAGGCGCAGCGGGTCGCGCAGAAGTTCGGCGTGCCCGTGGCGGTCTCGCGCATCGAGGACCTGTTCGACGTCGACGAGATCGACGCGATCGACATCTGCACGCCGAACTACCTGCACGCGCCCATGGCCATCGCGGCGCTCGAGGCGGGCCTGCACGTGCTGTGCGAGCGGCCGCTCGCGCGCAGCGGCGAGGAGGCTGCGGCCATGCTCAAGGCCGCGAAGAAGGCCGACCGCACGCTGGCCTGCGCGGTCCAGCACCGCTTCCGCGCCGACGCGCAGCTCCTGCGCCGGTTCGTCGAGAAGGGCGACCTCGGCGAGATCTTCCTCGCCAAGGCGGGCTGGCTCCGGCAGAAGACCGAGTGGGACTCGGACGAGTGGCGGCGCACGAAGCGCGAGTCGGGCGGCGGCGTCGTGCTCGACCTCGGCTTCCAGATGCTCGACCTCTCGCTGTGGGTGCTCGGCGGACCGAAGGTCGTGTCCGTCACGGCGAACGTGCACCGCAACAAGAAGGGCGAGGTCGAGGACAGCGCGACCGCGTTCTTCCGCCTCGAGTCCGGGGCGACGCTCACGCTCGAGCTGACGTGGGGCCTGCTCATGGAGAAGGACTTCGCGTACCTGAACCTGTTCGGCTCGGGCGGCGCGGCCCTGCTGAACCCGTTCCGAGTGCACAAGGGCATGCACGGCACGCTCGTCAACGTCACCCCGACGCTCGAGACGAGCCGCAACCAGTACCGCCAGTCCATGGAGATGCAGGCCGCGCACTTCGCGGACACGCTCCGCACGGGCCGCGCGCCGATGGGCTCGGCGGACGAGATCCTCGGCGTGATGGAGCTGCTCGACGCCGTCTACAAGAGCGCGGAGCAGGGCAGGGAAGTCAAGGTCGGCTGACGTGAGCCAGGCCCGACGCGACCTGCTGCTCGCCGCCGCGTCGGGCCTCGTGCTGGGCGCCGCGTTCCTGCCGGCGCGGCTTGGCTGGCTCGCGTGGTTCGCGTTCGTGCCGCTGCTCGCGGCGCTGGAGCGGCGCGCGGCGAGCGGCACGGCCGGCTCGTGGTTCCGGCTCGGGTACGCGGGCGGCGTCGCGTTCTTCCTCTTCGGCACGCACTGGATCGCGCTGCTCTCCGACGTCGCGAGCACGGTGCCGTGGCTCAAATACCTCGGCTGGGTGCTGGCGGGGGCCTACCTCGCGCTCTTCTGGGGGCTCGCGTGCCTGCTCGCCGGCTGGCTCGCGCGCCGCGCCCGCGTGCCGGCGCGCTGGACGTTCGTGCCGGCGCTGCTGGTCGTCGAGGAGCTGCGCGGCTCGGGCGAGCTCGGCTTCCCGTGGTTCCAGCCGGGCTACACCCAGCACGCGCTCCCCGCGCTGGGGCTCGCGGCGCTGGGCAGCGTGACGCTGGTCACCGCCTGGGTGCTCGCCCTGAACGCGGCGCTGCTGCAGGCCGGGCGCCGGCGCACGTGGGGCGCGGCGGCGCTGGCGCTGGCGCTGTTCGCGGCGCAGTGGATCGATCCGCGCGCACGCGCCGCGGCTCCCGGGCCGCCGGACGCGTCGCGGCCGGTCGTCGCGCTCGTGCAGGGGAACATCCCGGGTGAGGTGAAGTGGTCGGGCGACCACCAGGCGGAGATCCTCGCGCGCTTCCTCGCGCTTTCGGACACGGCGGTCGTGCGCGACGCGGCGGTGGGCCCGCCCGCGCTGGTCGTGTGGCCCGAGACCGCGACGGGCAGCTACCTGCGCAAGCAGGTCGCGCAGTCGATCGCGGTCGCGGAGTGGGCGGCGTCGCGACGGGTGCCGGTCTTCACCGGCTTCGCCGACTACTCCTTCGGCCCGGACGGCAAGCCGCGCCCGTGGAACGCGGCGGGCACGTGGAACCCCGACGGCTCACTCTCCGAGGTGTACGCGAAGCGCCACCTCGTGCCGTTCGGCGAGCGCATGCCGTTCGAGTGGCTCGTGCCCGCGCTCGGCCGGATCGACCTCGGGCAGGCCGAATGGCTGCCGGGCACGAAGACGGTGCTGTTCCCGAGCGCCTGCGGCCCGTTCTCGTGCCTGGTGTGCTTCGAGTCCATCTTCCCGGACCTCGCGCGCGAGGACGTTCTGCGCGGCTCCCGCATGCTCGTGATCGTCACGAACGACGAGTGGTTCGGCAACAGCGCCGCGCTCTACCAGCACGCGGACATGGCCCGCTTCCGCGCCGTCGAGAACGACGTGCCGCTGCTGCGCTGCGCGAACACCGGCGTGACCGAGATCATCTCGCCGCAGGGTGGCGTGCTTGCGCGCGGCCCCGTGTTCCGGCCGTGTATCGTCGCCGCGCACGTCCCCGCCGCCGGCCCGCGGACGCCGTACGACCGGCTCGGCGACTGGCCGGGCGCCCTCGCGGCGGTCGGCGCGCTGGCGCTGGCGCTCGCGCCGTGGCGGCGGGGAGCCTCGCGGGCGTGAGGAGGCCGGAGCGCGCGCCGGCGACCGCGCATCGCACGAACTGCCGGCCGGAGGCGACGGCGGCCGCGACACGGGCTCGAGTGCGTTGACAGTGCGCGCGGGGCTCTCTACATTGCGGGTCTCGTTTCCAGCCGACGTATCCCATCCCGCGGGCAACCGGCGCGCCCGCAGCCGTTTCCGCGGGAGTCCTCGGACCTAGGCCCGCGCCGTGACGCGGGCAAACCGGGAGGAATCGTGAGTCGCACGGTGGCCATTCTGGGCGCCACGGGACAGGTCGGCCGCACCACGCTCGCGCTGCTCGAGGAGCGGCGCTTCCCGCTCGACGACCTGCGCCTGCTCGCGAGCCCCAACGCCGCCGGGCGCACGCTCGCGTTCCGCGGCCGGTCCGTGCCCGTGCTGCCCGTGGCGCCGGAGGCCTTCCGCGGCGTCGAGATCGCGCTGTTCGCGGTCAAGAACCCGATCGCGCAGAAGTGGTCCGGCCCGGCCCGCGAAGCGGGCGCGGTGGTGATCGACAACAGCAGCGCGTACCGCTACGACCCGGACGTGCCGCTCGTGGTGCCGGAGGTGAACGGCGCCCTGCTCGACGCGCGTCCGACGCTGGTCGCGAACCCGAACTGCTCGGCGGCCCCGCTCGTGGTCGCGCTCGCCGCGCTCGCGCCCGCGGGGACGCTGCGCAAGCTGGTCGTCTCGACCTACCAGTCCGTCTCGGGCGCCGGCACCGCGGCGCTCGGCGAGCTCGAGCGCGGGGTCCGCCAGGCCCTCGACGGCACCGCGCCGCCCGCGCGCACGGACGGCGGGCCCCCGTTCGCGTTCAACTGCGTCCCGCAGATCGACCGCTTCGAGGACAACGGCTACACGCGTGAGGAGATGAAGGTCGTCTGGGAGACGCGCAAGATCCTGCGCATGCCGGGCCTGCCGGTGACGGTGACCGCCGTGCGCGTGCCGGTGCGCATCGGGCACAGCGCGGCCGTGCACGCGTGGTTCGACCGGCCGGTGAGCCCGGAGCGCGCGCGGGAGCTCTGGCGGGCCTTCCCGGGTCTCGAGGTCGCGGACGATCCCGCGCGCATGGTCTATCCCACGCCGCTCGCCGTCGCGGGACGCGACCCCGTGATCGTGGGGCGCGCGCGCGTGGACCTCATGGAGCCGAACGGGCTCGCGTTCTTCCTCGTGTCGGACAACCTGCGCAAGGGGGCGGCCCTGAACGCCGTCCAGATCGCGGAACGCTGGCTGGCGGCGCCCGCGGGGACGCGGTGAGCGGGCCCCGCGTCTTCCGGCTGACGGTGGCGTACGACGGAACGGGCTTCCACGGCTGGCAGAGGCAACCCGGGTTGAGGACCGTGCAGGGGGAGCTGGAACGGGCCGCGGCGGAGGCGCTGGCGACGGTGGACATCGTGGTGCAGGGCGCGGGTCGCACGGACGCGGGCGTGCACGCCCGGGGCCAGGTGGCATCGCTCGCGGCCGGGACGGCGCTCCCGGCGCGCGCCGTGCGCGCGCTCGTGCAGCGGGCGCTGCCGGACGACGTGCGGGTCGTCGACGCCGCCGAGGCGCCGCCCACGTTCCACGCCCGCCACGACGCGCGCGCGCGACGGTACGCGTTCCGGCTGCTCGACGCGCCGGACGTGCTCTGGGAGCGCTTCGCGTGGGCGACGCCGCACGCGGTGGACGGCGCGGCGCTGGAGCGCGCGGTCGAGCCGCTCGCCGGCACGCACGACTTCTCCGCGTTCGAGGCCGCGGGCAGCACGCCCGCCCACCCGGTGTGCGCGATGGCGCTCGCGCGCTGGACGCGCTGGGAGGCGGGCTGGCGATTCGACGTGGAGGCGGATCACTTCCTGTATCACATGGTGCGGAACCTCGTGGGCACGGCATTGCGCGCGCAGCGGGACGCCGACCCCGCCGCGCGCGTGGCGGAGGTGCTCGCGTCGCGCGACCGCGCGCGCGCGGGCCCGACGGCGCCCGCGCACGGGCTCTGCCTCGAGGCGGTCCGGTACGAGGAGGAATCGAGGGTATGATGAGGATCGTGAGCGCAGTCCTGTTCGCGGGAGGGCTGGGGGTGGGCGCGGCGGTGACGGCCGGCGTGACGCACGCGCCGGCGGGACGAACCGCGGCCGCGAGCATCTCGGACACGCGGCGCACGGCGATCGTGACCGCCGCCGAGCGCGCGAGCCCGGCCGTGGTGTCCGTGAGCGTGATGACGACGCGCGTCGTGCGGGCGGACCCGTTCGGCGGCATGTTCCACGACGACTTCTTCGACCGCTTCTTCCCGCAGAACGAGTACAAGCAGCGCATCCCGTCGATGGGCTCGGGCGTCATCGTCGACCCGTCGGGGATCGTGCTCACGAACTCGCACGTCATCCGCGACGCCGACGAGATCCGCATCAACCTGCCCGACGGGCGGCACTTCGACGGCAAGGTGCTGGGGGACTCGCCGATCTACGACCTCGCGGTGCTCAAGATCGAGGGCGGCTTGCGCCTGCCCGTCGCGCCGCTGGGCGACAGCGATTCGCTCATCGTGGGCGAGTGGGCGATCGCGATCGGGAACCCGTTCGGCTTCCTGCTCGAGGACTCCAAGCCCACCGTGACCGCGGGCGTGATCAGCGCGACTCGGCGCGACATCAAGAGCGAGGCCACGGAGTCGGGCGTGTACAAGAACATGATCCAGACCGACGCCGCCATCAATCCCGGCAACAGCGGTGGAGCGCTCGTGAACGGCGACGGCGAGGTCATCGGGATCAACACGTTCATCTTCACCTCCGGCGGCGGCTCGATCGGGCTCGGGTTCGCGATCCCGATCAACATGGCGAAGCGCCTGCTCGGGGAGATCCGACGGTACGGGCGCGTGCGCGAGGCGTGGCCGGGCATGCAGGTGCAGCCCGTGACCGAGTACATCGCGCGCCGGCTCGGGTGGACGGACGTCTCCGGGCTCGTCGTCACGCGCATCGATCCGAACGGCCCCGCGGCCCGGGCCGGGCTCAAGGTGGGCGACCGGATCCGGAAGGTGAACGGGCGCGTCACGAACACGGTGGACGACGCGCAGGGCAGCATCTACGGCGCGCAGGTCGGCGACCAGCTCGTGCTCGACATCGAGCACGACGGCAAGGCGTCGGTCCTGCGGGTGACGCTCGAGGAGGCACCGCACTGACATGATCGAGCGCTACGCGCGTCCGGACATGGCCCGCATCTGGAGCGACGGGCGCCGGCTCGAGCTCTGGCTCGACGTCGAGCTGGCCGTGACGCGTGCGCGCGAGCAGCGCGGCGAGGTGCCGGAGGGCACCGCGTCGCGCATCCGCTCCGGCGCGCGGCTGGACCTCGAGCGCATGCTCGCGATCGAGGCCGAGGTGCACCACGACGTCATCGCGTTCCTGTCGATGGTGGCCGAGAGCGCGGGCGACGACGCGCGCCACCTGCACACGGGAATGACGTCGTCCGACCTCGTCGACACGGCGCTCGCCTGCCAGGTCCAGGAGGCGGGCCGCGAGCTGGCGAAGGGGCTGCACCGGCTGCGGCGCGTGACGTGGGCGCTGGCGCAGGCCCACCGGCGCACGCCGATGGTCGGCCGCAGCCACGGCGTGCACGCCGAGCCGATCACGTTCGGGCTCAAGGTGCTGCTCTGGTGCGAGGAGCTGGGCCGCGACCTCGACCGCGTGCAGGCCGGCCTCGAGGGCTGCGCGGTGGGCAAGTTCAGCGGCGCCGTGGGCACGCTCGCGCACCTCGATCCGGTCATCGAGACGACGGCGCTCGAGTCGCTCGGGCTCGCGCCGGAGCCGGTCGCCAACCAGGTCGTGCAGCGCGACCGCCACGCGGCGCTGCTCGCGGCGATGGCGGTGACGGGCGGCACGCTCGAGAAGATCGCGCTCGAGATCCGCCACCTGCAGCGCACCGAGGTGCGCGAGGCCGAGGAGCCGTTCCGCGAGAAGCAGAAGGGATCGTCGGCGATGCCGCACAAGCGGAACCCGGTGCGCTGCGAGCGCGTGTGCGGCCTCGCGCGGCTGCTGCGCGCATCCGCGCACGCGGGATTCGAGGACCAGGCGCTCTGGCACGAGCGGGACATCAGCCACTCGTCCGTCGAGCGCGTCGTGTTCCCGGACGCATTCCTGCTGCTCGACTTCATGGCGCACGACCTCGCCGGCGTGCTCGAGGGCCTGCGCGTCTATCCCGAGCGCATGCGCGCGAACCTCGACGCGGGCGGCGGGCTCGTGTTCTCGCAGCGCGTGCTGCTGGCGCTGACCGGCGCCGGGCTCGCGCGGGACGAGGCCTACCGCGTCGTGCAGCGGCACGCGCTCGCGGCGGCCGATGGCGGCACGCCGTTCCGGGAGGCGCTCGCGGCGGACCCCGTCGTGCACGCGCACCTGTCCGGGGACGACCTGGCCGCGTGCTTCGAGCTGGACCGCTTCCTGCGCAACGTCGACGCGATCTTCGCGCGCGCCGAGGAGCCGCTCGCGTGAGCGTCGAGCAGGCGTCGGCGCCGGCGTGGACGCCGGAGGAGGCGCGCGAGCCCGCGGCCGTCTCGGAGCGGCTGCGGCGGCGCGGCGTCGTCCTCGACCCGGAGGAGGTCGCGCTGCTCGGGCGGCTGCTCGGCCGCCCGCCGCGCTGGGCGGAGGCGGTGCTGTTCGGCATCCTGTGGAGCGAGCACTGCTCGTACAAGTCGACCCGCCACCTGCTCAAGCGGCTGCCCACGTCGGCGCCGCAGGTCGTCATCGGGCCCGGCGAGGACGCGGGCGTCGTCGCGCTGCCGGCGCCGTGCGACGACACCGTGCTCGTGCTCGGCCACGAGAGCCACAACCACCCGAGCCAGGTCCTGCCCGTCGAGGGCGCGGCGACCGGCATCGGCGGCATCGTGCGCGACATCGTGTGCATGGGCGCGGAGGTCGTGGGCGTGCTCGACTCGCTGCGCTTCGGCGACCCCGCGGGCGGCGTGCACGCGCGCGACGTCCTGCGCGGGGTCGTGCAGGGCATCGCGGGCTACGGCAACCCTCTGGGCGTGCCGAACCTGGGCGGCGACACCGTGTTCGACGCCGGCTTCGACGAGAACTGCCTCGTGAACGCCATGGCGGTCGGCCTCGCTCCGGCCGCGGGCGTGATCCGCAGCCGCGTGCCCGAGGGCCCGGGCCCGTGGGCGTTCGTGCTCGTGGGCAAGCCGACGGACGAGAGCGGGTTCGGCGGCGCCGCGTTCGCCTCGGGCGAGCTGGGCGAGGGCGACCAGCGGGGCGCGGTGCAGCTGCCCGACCCGTTCCTCAAGCGCGTGCTCAACGTGGCGACGTACGAGGCGTTCCGCCGGGTGCGCGCGCGCGGGATCCCGTGCGGCTTCAAGGACCTCGGCGCCGGCGGCATCGCCTGCGCGACGAGCGAGCTCGCGGCCGCGGGCGGCTGCGGCGCGACGCTGGCGCTCGAGGAAGCGCACCGGGTCGCGCGCGAGCTGCCGCCCGAGGTGCTGCTGTGCGCGGAGACGCAGGAGCGCTACTGCTGGGTCGTGCCGGAGTCGTTCGCGCCCGAGCTGCTGCGGCTCTACAACGAGGAGTTCGCGCTCGGCCGCGTCCATCCGGGCGCCGGCGCGCGGCGCATCGGGCACGCGACGCCCGAGGGCCGCTACCGCGTC
Source organism: Candidatus Eiseniibacteriota bacterium (assembly GCA_037917155.1). Classification (GTDB taxonomy): domain Bacteria; phylum Eisenbacteria; class RBG-16-71-46; order RBG-16-71-46; family RBG-16-71-46; genus CAIXRL01. The sequence continues at coordinate 37 of JBAIWU010000252.1, read as the reverse complement.
GGCTGGCGCGGCGAGTGGCTCATCGACTGCGACGTCG
>JBAIWU010000251.1:0-15522 GCA_037917155.1 Candidatus Eiseniibacteriota bacterium | reverse complement strand
ATGATCGAGTCGGGCGACCTGGCCGGCGGCGCCGGCACGGCCGCCGACACGCCGGTGCTCGATGACTATCGCGCGATGCTGGTGGAGCGGCTCGTGAGCCCGAAGGGCCTCACGGTGGTGATGGACTGCGGCAACGGCTGCGCCGGCACCGTGGTGCCGCAGGTCTTCGAGCGCATGGGCCACACCGTGCACCCGCTCTACGCCGAGCTCGACGGGCGCTTCCCGAACCACCTGCCCGATCCCACGGTGCCGGCGCTGCTCGTCGACCTGCAGCGGAAGGTGGCCGAGGCCCGCGCGGACTTCGGCATCGGCTTCGACGGCGACGCCGACCGCATCGGCGCGATCACCGGCAGCGGGCGCATCGTTTGGGGGGACCAGCTCCTCGCGCTGTTCGCGCGCGACGTGCTCGAGCGCGTGCCGGGGGCGGAGATCGTGTTCGACGTCAAGTGCTCGCAGGGGCTCATCGAGGACATCGCCGCGCACGGCGGCCGGCCGACGATGTGGAAGACCGGGCACTCGCTCATCAAGAAGAAGCTGCAGGACTCGGGCGCGCCGCTCGCGGGCGAGATGAGCGGCCACATGTTCTTCAGCGAGGGCTTCTTCGGCTTCGACGACGCGCTGTTCGCCGCGGGCAGGCTGCTGCGCTACGTCGCCTCGACGGGCCGGACGCTCGACGAGCTCGTCGCCTCGATCCCGCAGTACCACTCCACGCCCGAGACCCGGCTGGAGTGCGCGGAGGACCGGAAGTTCGCGATCCCCGAGGCGCTGAAGAAGGAGTTCGCGTCGCGGTACCGCGTGATCGACATCGACGGCGCGCGCGTCGAGTTCGGCGACGGGTGGGGCCTCGTGCGCGCATCGAACACGCAGCCCGTGGTGGTCGTCCGCTTCGAGGCGCGCTCCGCGGAGCGCCTGGCCGAGATCCAGTCCATGATGATGGCGCCGCTGAAGCGGCTGGGCGTGGGCGAGGCCCGCGGCCACTGAGCGCCGCGGGGGCCTGGCACCCGCTCCCGCGGGCGTTCTACGCGCGGGACGCGCGCGTGGTCGCGCGCGCGCTGCTCGGCCGCGTGCTCGTGTGCGACACGGCCTCCACGCGCGTCGCGGGCCGGATCGTCGAGGTCGAGGCGTACCTCGGCGAGCGCGACCCGGCGAGCCACGCCTACCGCGGACCGACGCGGCGCAACCGCGTCATGTTCGGCCCCGCGGGGCACGCGTACGTCTACTTCACCTACGGCATGCACCACTGCCTGAACGTCGTCTGCGGCCGCGAGGGCGCCGCCGCGGCCGTGCTCGTGCGCGCGCTCGAGCCCGTGGCGGGGGAGACGCTCATGCGCCGGCGCCGCGGCGTCGTCGCCCGCGAGCGGCTGGCGCGCGGGCCGGGCTGCGTCGCGCAGGCGCTGGGGCTGACACGGCGCCACGACGGCTCCGACCTCGTCGCGGGGCCGTTGTGGATCGCCGACGAGCCGCCGCGGCGCGGCGGCCGGCGCATCGCGCGCGGGGCGCGCATCGGGATCCGGCACGGCGCCGAACTGCCCTGGCGGTTCTGGCTGGACGGCCACCCGTGCGCGTCGGCGCCCCGCGCGTCGGAGCGCGCGCGGGGTTTGACACCCGCTCGTGGCACTCCCTAGTATGCCGCACTCGTGCTCCGCACATTCGTTGACCGTGCGTGCTTTCGCTGTTCGGGCGGGAGCGTCCGTGCTCGACCACGCCCGAACACCTGAACGGTTGAAAGGAGTGCTATGAGGCCGTCGCGCTGCACCCTGGCGAAGGCGCTGACCATGACCGTGCTGGCCGGAGCCCTCGTCTCCGGTCCGGCCCGCGCGCAGTTCTACGACCCGGCGCTGCGGACCCTCGGCCTGACCACCGACGTCGCGCGCAGCCCGCGCCTCATCGGCATGGGCGGTCTCTCGCTGGTCGCCCCGGACCACTACCAGCGGCTCACGCTGTGGGACTTCGCCCACAACCCGGTGGGCATCCCCGAAGCCGACTCGACGAGCACGCTCGACCTGCGCCCGGGCAGCTCCTCGGCGCTGAGCGCATACGACCAGCAGCCCGGACTCGTGCAGCTGCAGGGCGGCTACCGCGAGGACCTCGCGGGGCGCGCGACCGGGATGCCGTTCGAGCTCGTGCACCGCGACGGCGAGGGCAACGCCTACGGCGCCGTGGGCACGCTCGCCTCGATCGACACGGACCAGCCGTTCAGCAACGACGTCGAGGCGCGGCAGAACGTGACGCACCCCGAGGCGATGCCGTTCCTCGCCGGTCCGTTCCCGTACTTCGGCGGCGGCAAGCTGCACTACGCGCTGACGCTGCTGTTCGGCAAGGAGCGGGTGAACAAGCAGTACCTCGGCATCGTGCGCAACGCCGGCGGCGACTTCCTCACGCTCGACGGCGATCTCCTCACGCCGCCCGACTACTTCGAGCCGCTCGACTATGACGTGCGCACGATCGGCATCGGCGCGGCCGCCTCGTACCCGCTCGGCAGGTCGAACACGTTCGCGATCGCGGTGGGGCAGCGCGGCGACCGGATGAACGGCTCGGACGAGACCGCCCGTTCCAGCTCGCAGATCAACGAGACGCGGCCCACGAACACGGGGCAGGCCACGCTGGTCGGCCGGCTGGGCAAGTCGATCGAGTACGGCGTCGACGGGCACGCGTGGTCGGCGAAGTCGCAGCAGAACTGGGAATTCTCCACCTCCGCCGGCAGCGGCGTCGTGCCCCTGGCCGGGCGCGGCAAGCTGCTCGAGCGCGACGCCCGCGGCACGTCGCTCGACGCGCGCGCCCGCTGGACGGCCGGCGCGGCGCAGCTCGACGGGCAGGTGTGGACGAGCTGGTCGCGCGTGGAGATCACGCCGCCGACGTGGGACGACCTCACGTCGTTCAACCGCTTCCTCACCCAGGTCTTCTACCGCATCGGCGCGGACACGCTGATGCTGCCCGACAGCGTCGTCGCGAACCGGCAGGAGGACCACGCGGTCGGCTTCGCCGGCGGCGCCTCGTGGGCGATGCACCGCGGCCTTGTGGGAATCGAGTACCACTGGATGCGGGACGCCTACGACCAGACGTACGGCGGCGCCGGGCCGCGCCAGCTCGGGTGGGACGTCCGCGGCGGCCTCGAGTACACCCTGACCGAGATGATCTCCGGCCGGCTGGGAGGCGGCTACGGCTGGACGGACGCCGACACGTACACGGCGCAGAACGAATGGACGTTCCGCTCGGCGAGCCTCGGGCTCGGCGTTCACCCGCGGGGAACGCGCTGGAGCTTCGACTCGGGCTACTCGCTGACCTGGCTGCAGTCGGACTACGGCGATCCGGAGAACCACCGGGGCAGCCGCCAGCACCTCGAGACGCTCGTGCACTGGAACTTCTGAGGGCGGGAGAACCTTGTCGCAGACTGGACGCCCCGGCGAAAATGGCTTGACCTTTCGCCGGGGCTTTCCCATAGTACGGGCCGACCGGGCGGGGCACCGCCCAGGACGCTTCCCACGTGCGTCCCTCGTTTGGCGAAACGCTGCGCGCTCGCGTCGCCTCGACTCACCCCACGAACCTCGGCCACGAAGCGTTCGCGTTTCGGTGAACGCGAACACGAGTCGTCCGCATGAGCGGAACTCATGGCTCATGAAGGAGTTGGGTGCGGGAAAAGCGTTGACACAAGGACAAGGACTTGGCACCTTGGGCCGGATTCTGTCAGCCGTCGCTCGGCACGCCATTCCAGTGAGGGTCGTTACCCATGTTTCTTGACGCCAGACGCCTCATCAGCACGATGCTTGCGGGCGTGATCCTGGCGACTGCGCTCCCCGCGCTCGCCCAAACCAAGCCTTCCCCGGCCCCCGCGCCGAAGTCGACCGCGACGCCCGCACCGAAGCCGGCGACCGCGGCGCCCGCGCCACCCGCGGCGAGGCCCGCGACCCCGCCCGCAGGCGGCGCCGCCGGCCGCATCGCCGGGCGCGTCACCGAGCACGGCGATCCGATCAGCTACGCCAACGTGATCGTGCTCGGCACGAAGCAGGGCACCGCGACCGACGAGAACGGCAACTACGTCATCGCCGGCGTGCCCGTGGGCACGTACCAGGTGAAGCTGCTCGCGACGGGCTACGACGCGGTCATCCAGCAGGTGACCGTCAACGCGAACCAGACGAGCACGCTGAATTTCACGGTCGGCGCGCAGAAGGTCGTGAAGCAGGTCGAGGAGATCGAGGTGCGCGCCGAAAAGCGCATCGACACGAAGTCCACGACCACGCACCAGACGATCAGCGCCGAGAAGCTGCGCGAGATCCCCGTCGACAACCTGAGCCAGGCCATCGCGACGAAGGCCGGCATCGTGTCGCAGGGCGGCGAGCTGCACTTCCGCGGCGGCCGTGGCGGCGAGGTGAAGTTCCAGTTCGACGGCGTCGAGGCGACCGACCCCGCGTTCGGCGGCAGCGCCAGCATCGCGAACCTCGCCGTGGCGGGCACCGACGTGCTCTCGGGCGGGTTCGACGCCGAGTACGGCAACGCGCTCTCCGGCGTCGTCAAGGTCGACACCAAGGAAGGCACGGACCGGCTGAGCGGCGAGGTGCGCTGGGACACGGACCGCTACGGCGACCCCACGAAGACCTTCGACGACTTCGACCGCTTCACGTTCGGCTTCGGCGGCCCCACGCCGATCCGGAACCTGACGTACTTCGCGACTTACGAGGGCACGTTCTCGAACGCGTACCCGGCGTCGAACATGACCCTGCCGCACCGCACGCTGCTCGACTTCATCCAGCTCGGCAACCGGCAGAGCAACCAGGTCAACACGAACTTCAAGCTCGCCTACCGCATGAACCCGCGGAACAAGGTGACGTTCGAGACCATCAACAACCGCACGATCAACACGCCGTACAACCACATGTGGAGCCGCACCGGCTGGGTGCAGGTCCTGTACGACACCACCCACACGATCGGGCAGCCCGACAAGCTGACGCCGCGCTACGGCTCGTGGGCCGGCAACCAGGTCGATTCGACCTACGTGCCCATGAACCTGGCCGACCACGTGCCGACGCTGGACGACCGCTTCCAGCAGTTCACCGTGGTCTGGAAGGACCAGCTCTCGGACAAGAGCGTGCTCGAGACGCGCGTCGCGAGCCTGAACTTCAACACGCAGTACTCCGTGGGCGGCAAGGAGCCCTGGGAGTACGACACGCAGAGCCCGTTCTACTGGAGCGGCAACACCGTGTTCGGGAGCGAGAACAACCCGTACTTCGCCACCCACGGCGACTACCCGCAGTACTTCAAGCGCCAGACCACGGTCTGGAACCTCAAGAGCGACTTCACGACGAGGAAGTGGAAGCAGCACACGATGAAGACGGGCTTCGAGGCGAAGTACAACCGGGTCGAGAACCTGTCGCTGTCCGCGCCCAGCACCGAGATCGGCGGCCTGCCGGGCAACCCGCGCTCGGAGTACGTCAACTACAACCCCGAGGGCGCGGCGTACGTCCAGGACCGCTGGGAGTTCGAGGGTCTCGTGCTCAACGCCGGCGTCCGCTGGGACCTGTTCACGCCCGGCCTCCAGATTCCCGACGCCGACCTCCCCAGCGGCAAGCGCTACAAGGACCAGTTCAGCCCGCGACTCGGCATCGCCTACCCGGTCTCCGACCGCGACGTGCTGAGCTTCCACTACGGCTGGACGTACCAGACGCCGGCCCGCTCGTACGTGTTCGAGAACCGCGGCCTGAGCTCCTCGGTGGGCACGAAGGGCAACCCCGACCTCGAGCCGGAGACGAACATCGCCTACCAGGCCGGCGTGCAGCACCTGTTCTCGCGCGACATCTCCGGCCAGTTCGGCGTGTTCTTCAAGGACATCTACGGGCTGATCACGGTCCGGCAGGATCGCGCGGCGGACGGCACGCTGATCAACGTCTTCTACAACGGCGACTACGCGTCGGCGCGCGGCTTCGAGGCCAGCCTGTCGAAGAGCTTCAGCCACAAGTTCTCGGCCGACATCAACTACACCTACTCGATCGCGACCGGCGTCGCGTCGGATCCCAACCAGGCGCTGCAGTTCTTCAATGGCGGCCGCCTTTACCTGCCGATCTCGGAGCAGCCGCTCGACTGGGACCAGCGCAACACGGTCAGCCTCAACGCCACCGTGCGCGACCCGGGCAAGTGGGGCTTCCGCATGCTCTGGTCGTACGGCTCGGGCTTCCCGTTCACGCCCGCGTTCCTCAACGACCGGCGGCCGGACCCGGCGCTCAACAACTCGCGGCGCCTGCCCTCCGAGTCGCGGCTCACGATCGACGGCGACAAGTTCTACAAGGTCTGGGGCCAGAACGTGACGCTCTTCGTCGACGCCAAGAACGTGCTCGACGCGAAGAACATCGCAAGCCTGACGCAGAACTCGTACCCGAACCCGTTCATCAACACGTCGGGCAACGACTACCAGATCTACTACACCGCCACGGGCCGCGCCGGAGGCGCGTACCAGCAGGACCTCAACGGCGACGGCAACCCGGACTGGGTGCCCCTGAACGATCCGCGCGTCTTCGAGGAAGGCCGGAACGTCCGCATGGGCATCAGCATCACGTTCTAGCCTCGAGTGAGATCGGGCAGGATGAGGAGCTCGAACCAGATGAGATCACCCGCGAAAAGCACCATCCTTTCGGTCCTGTTGGCGGCGGCGGCGCTCGCGTGTGCGCGTCCCGCCACCGCGCGCATCCACGAGGGCGACCCGGAGTACAAGGACCTGCTGGGTGTCGAGGAGCAGTTCCACGTCGGGCCGTACGCGCCCAAGGCGGGCACCACGGGGGCGACGTCGGCGCAGGACGTGCCCGACATCTTCGGTCCCGGCGCCGTGCTCACCGTCGGCAACGTGTTCATGAAGTGCACGAACTACGGTTTCGACGGCAACCCGTTCACGAACCTCTCCAGCGACCCTTCGGGGCAGTGGCCGGGCGCGTCCGGGATCGAGTACATGAACCTGATCGGCATCGCGGTGGGCGCCGTGAACCCGCTTGCCACGGACCCGACGGCCATGCGCCGCGTGAGCTACCTGACCGAATGGCGTCCCCCGACGCTCGATCCCGAGGACCGCATGTACCGGTCCTACGACGGCATCGTGAACGGCCAGCGCTACGTGAACGACGACGGCGACTTCGACCCGGTGACCGGCGATCCGCGGATCGACGAGGACTTCCTCGACGGCCGTGACAACGACGGCGATGGCAAGATCGACGAGGACTTCGGCGCCATCGGCCAGCAGATGTACACGTGCGTCATGAGCGACAACACGCCGCAGGCCATCAACGCCTCGGCGACCGAGCGGCACGTGCCCCTGGGCATCGAGTGCCGCAAGAGCGACTGGGCGTACTCGATTCCGGGCTATACGGACTTCAACGTCATCGAGTACGACATCTACAACCGTTCGGGCCACACGCTCGACTCGGTCGTGTTCGGCATCCGCTCCGACCTGGACTGCGGCCCGATCGCGCAGGCAAACTACTGGACCGACGACTACAACCTGCCGCAGTACCCGCACGGCGACTTCATCATCAAGACGCGTCCGAGCGACCTGCGCCGCCAGGACGGCCGCATCCACGAGGACGGCTCGCTCAACGACGATCCGCACCTGCCGGTGCCGGACGTGGACGCCGACTCGGCCCTCTGCCCGCGGTACAAGCTGCGCATCATCGGCTGGTCCACTGTCGACGACAACGGCGACGACGGCAAGACTCCGGGCATCGGCACGGTCCAGCTCATCAACTTCACGCTCGATCCGCTCGGCGCCACCGGCCCCAGCCGCTTCGGCCTGCACTCGTTCCGCTCGTTCCCGAGCGGCACGCCCTACGCCTCCGGCGGCAACCCGACAATCGACCAGCAGCGCTACGAGCTGATGACCTCCACCGACGTGGGCATCACCAACGTCGATCCCGCGACGGGCTTCGTGTTGCCGACGTACACCACCGGGGACCAGAAGGGCGACTACTCCGATTGGGCCTCGGTGGGCCCGTGGCTCCAATGGCCCGACGGCGGCCACATCCAGGTCACGATCGCGTTCGGGGTCCAGCCCGGCACCCTCGGCAGCGCCAGCCGGTACGCGAGCGATTACGAAGCCGCGGTCGATCCCTCGGCGGACGGCGTGCCGGAGGGCAGCCCGAAGGGCCTGGCGCTGATCTCGAAGTACAAGTCGCTCGAGAACGCGCTGGCGGCCCAGCTCGCCTACGACGGCCAGGACGAGATCCACGCCTGGCCGTGGCTGACCGACTTCCACGGTCGCGAAACCGGCGTCATCGCCCCGCGCGGGCAGACGCTCTACCTCGCGGCTCCGTGCTCGCGCGACAACGACACGCGAACGGTCACCGAGCACAAGCGCGTCTGGTTCGACTTCGACTGCGACTACTGCACGGGCGGCTACTCGCCCGCGCACGGCGGCCTGTTCCACCGGAACTGGGTCGCCGAGTCGCCGCCGCCGAGCCCCAACACGAACCTCGCGCTCAACTACAACTACTCGGACAACCCGGACCGCAAGTTCGTCCCGGCCGGCGACCACCAGGTCACGCTCGCGTGGGACAACCTGTCCGAGACGACGGCCGATCCCAAGTCGAGCCAGTTCGACTTCCGCGGCTACAAGGTCTGGAAGGTCTCGAACTGGCAGCGGCCCGTCGGCTCGGGCGGCCCGTTCGAGGACGACTGGACGCTGCTCGCGGACTACCGGCTGTTCGACGCGCACGACGACAACGGCGTGAGCAAGTGTCCGCCGGAGAGCGTGGCCGCCGGCGTCTGCACGGACACGACGCAGGTGCTCTACCCGTACATCTACGTGCCGTCGACGGGCGAGCACAAGCGCCTCGTGCTGCATCGCGGCGACCTGTGGAACGAGCAGACGGGCGAGGTGCTGCATCCCGACACCACGCTGCTCTGCCAGAACTACCCGGACTGCAAGGCGGACCAGGGCTACCCGCTCGGCCAGATCAGCGGTGCGAAGGTGACCCACATCCGCTACCCGGTGGGCCGCTACCACATCGTGGACCGCCAGGTGAAGAACGGCTTCCTCTACTTCTACTCGGTGACCGCGTACGACTCGACGGGTCGCGGCGCCTCGCTGAGCATGCTCAACAGCCGCCGCACGGCGGTCGAGGCGGAGGGCGTGGTGCCGCAGTCGGCGGCCACGACGGGCTCGAAGGCGGGCGAGGGCGTCTGGGTCGTTCCCAATCCCTACCGCGGCGTGCGCCAGCTCAACCAGCGGCCGTCGGCGTGGGACCTGACGCCGAACGCCTCGGACCCCACGGGCACGCACATCGACTTCTTCGGGCTGCCGACGGGCGAGTGGGCCATCGAGATCTTCACGGTGTCGGGCGACCTGGTGCAGACCCTGCGCTCGACGGATGCCGTGAACGAGTCGATCCGTCCCGTCGTCACGGACCCGAACGGCGTCAAGCGGCCGGGCTACAACCGGCAGGAAGACAACCCGAACGATGGTCAGGCGCGCTGGAACCTCATTTCGCGCAATGGGCAGGACGTCGTCAGCGGCGTGTACCTGTTCACGGTCGAGGTGGGCGGCCAGGTCAAGCACCGTGGCAAGTTCGTCATCATCCGCTAGCGGCGTGAGTGAAGGAGGAGTGATCGTGAAGAGATGGATCGCGGCGGTCGGCCTTGCCGGGGTGCTCATTCCGGGGATGGCGCATTCCGCCCTCATTTTCGACAAAGTCGGCACGTTCGACGGGCAGTTCCTCAAGATCGGCGTGGGCGCCCGCGGCGAGGCCATGGGCGGCGCCTTCGTGGCCGTCGCCGACGACGCCACCGCGCTGTTCTGGAACGCGGCTGGAATCGCCCGCATCGACGCGGACAAGTCCGAGTTGTCGCTCAACCACGCGAACTGGCCGGCCGACCTCTCGTTCGACGAGGTGGGGTACGTCTTCCACATGAAGAAGATCCCCGGCGCGTTCGGCCTCCAGGCGCGGGCGCTCACCATGCAGCCGATGGAGGAGACCACCGCGTACCAGCCCTACGGCACCGGCTCGACCTTCGACGCGGGCATGATGGCCTTCGGCCTCACCTACGCGCGGTCGTTCACCGACAAGTTCAGCGCGGGCGTGACGGGCAACTTCATCCACGAGGGGCTCGCGGAGCTCAGCTCGCAGTCGATGGCGTTCGACGTGGGCACGCTGTACGACGTCGGCGTGGCGGGCATGAAGATCGGCATGGCGATCTCGAACATCGGCTCCGAGATGCAGTTCATCGATCGCAGCGCCCGCATCCCGTCGATCTTCCGGGTCGGGACGTCGGCGACGCTGATGCAGTCGTCCGACCAGAAGCTGATCGGCTCGTTCGAGTTCTCGCACCCGCCGGACAACGCGGAGCGCATGAACTTCGGCGGCGAGTACTCGTTCCGCAAGTACCTGTTCCTGCGCGGCGGGTACAACGTGAACTACGATTCGGAGGGCCTGGCCGCGGGTCTCGGCCTGCACTTCCCGGTCTCGGTGGCCGGCAAGGCGGATCTCGACTACGCGTACACGGACATGAAGATGCTCGGAGCGGCGCACCGCTTCTCCCTGCGCTTCCAGTTCTGAGGCGATCACGAATCCCCACTCCTTCTCCGCAGCGCGGTCGGCGCGCCTCCTTCAGGGGGCGCGCCGTTTCGCATCCGCCTCCCTGCTCGCGATCGCCCTCGCGACACCGGCGGCGGCCGAACGCATGGAAACCGCCCCTCCGTGGCGCGTGGGCGGGCGCGTGGGCTTCACGGTGGACGCGTTCGCGGTGCCCGAGAGCACCGGGCTCGTGCTCGAGGTGGCGCTGCGCGTGCCCCCGGCGACGGTGCTCCAGCTCGCGCGTGACGGCGAGGGCAGCGCCAACCTGCGGGCGGAGTTCCGCGTCAAGGCGCGCCGGCACGGCCACGAGATGCAGTCGGACCAGGCGTTCACGCTGGCGGCCGACGACAGCGTGAGCGGGCAGGGCCACGTCGCGATGGCGCGCTTTCCCGCGACGCCGGGGGACTGTGACGTCGAGGTCCGCCTGGTCGACCTCGTCTCGCACAGGCCGGGCCTCGTGCTGCCCGGCGGCGCCACCAACATCTCTCAGACGGTCTCCGGCACCGTGACCGTTCCGGGGCCGCAGGCGGGGCGCGAGCTGTCGGACGTCGAATTCCTCTGGCCGGCATCCCCGGTAGGCTCCTCGCTGGCGTTCGTGCGCGGGGGCCGCACGGTCGTGCCGAACCCCGACCGGCTCTACGGCCTGATGGCCGGCGAGCTGCGGGCGCGCTTCGTCGCGAAGGGCCGGCCCGCGCAGGCGGGCGCCCCGTGGCACTGGGTCGCCCGCATCTTCGACGACCAGGGCCGGGGCGTGGCGCAGCGCGAGAGCACGGCGGCGGCCGCACCCATGCTCGACACCGACGTCTCGTTCGATCTCACCCACGAGCCGGCCGGCGCCTACTCGCTCGAGATCAAGGCGTGGCAGCAGGGCGACCCGGGGGCGCTGGCGCGGCGCTCCGCCTTCAGCATCGCGTGGCAGCCGGACACGTGGCTGCGCAACGCGGCCGACGTGGCGGACGAGGTCCACTTCCTGCTGTCCGCGAGCGGCGAGGACGAGTTCGCGGTGATGCCTCCGGGCGCGCAGGAGAAGCTGATGCAGGAGTACTGGTCGCGACGCGACCCGACGCCCGAGACCGCGGCGAACGAGTCGTACGAGACGTTCCGGGCGCGCGTGCGACATGCGAACGAGACGTTCGTGCGCCCCGGCTCCGGCAAGGGGATGTTCTCGGACATGGGACGCGTGTACATCCGCTACGGCGAGCCCTCCGAGGTGCTGAAGCAGGTGATCCCGACCGGGAACGAGACGCTCACCGAGGAGCTGCAGCAGATCATCGACAGCGAGAACCGGCTGCCGGACGCCGTGACCCCGCCCGGGCCGGGCGGCGACATGCGCCCGTTCGAGGTCTGGATCTACGAGGGCAGGATCCCGATGCCGCTCGATGTCGATCCGCACGACGCCTCGCGCGGCCGCACGCCGCGCCGGCTGCTGTTCCTGTTCGTGGACGAGCTGGGCACCGGCCAGTATCGCCTCCGCTACTCGACCGAGTGACCGCCTGCTCCGGCGAGAGCGCCCGGCTTGACCTTGCGGAGGCCGGGGAGGCATAGTCCGCTCGGCTTCGCGCGAGTGACCGAATATGTATTTCGCGCGCGATTTACACGGTCGGAATACTGCCGGAGGCATGTTCGATGCGGCTGGGGATCCTCACCGGGGGAGGGGACTGCCCGGGCCTCAACGCGGTGATCCGTGCGGCCGTCGTGCGGACGATCCGCACGTACGAGAGCCAGATCGTCGGCTTCCTCGACGGCTGGCTGGGGGTGCTCGAGGGCCGCTCCCGCGAGATGAGCCTGGACGCGATCGCCGGCATCCTGCCCCGCGGCGGCACCGTGCTCGGCACGTCGCGCGTCGACCCGGCGCGCCGCGAGGGCGGCGTGACCGCCGTGCGGGACGCCATCCGCATCTTCGGCATCGATGGCCTGATCGTCTGCGGCGGCGAGGGCACGCTCTCGGGCGCCGCCGAGCTCGCCGACGCCGGCATCCCCATCGTCGGCGTCCCCAAGACCATCGACAACGACGTCCATGGCACGGACTACTCGTTCGGCTTCGACACGGCGCTCGGCACGGTCGTGCACGCGGTGGACGCCCTGCACTCGACGGCGGAGTCGCACGAGCGCGTCATCGTGGTCGAGGTGATGGGGCGCAGCGTCGGCTGGATCGCGATCTGCTCGGCGCTCGCGGGCGGCGGCGACGTCGTCGTGGCGCCCGAGACGCCCATGAACGTGACGCAGGTCTGCGACGCGATCCGCCTGCGCCGGGCGCGCGGGCGCAAGTTCAGCATCGTCGTCGTGGCCGAGGGCGCCCAGTTCGCGCCGGAGCCCGACGGGACGACCGTCGAGATCCCGCACCGGCTCGACGAGTTCGGCCGCCCGCGCTACGGGGGCATTGGCGACGTCCTCGCCCGCGCGATCGAGCAACGCCTGGGCATCGAGACGCGCCAGGTGACGCTCGGCTACGTTCAGCGCGGCGGCACACCGAGCGCGTTCGACCGGCTGCTCGGGACGCGGATGGGCATCCACGCCGTCGACCTCGCCGCGCGCTCGGAATTCGGGCGCATGGTCAGCCTGCAGGGGACGCGCGTCGTGTCCGTGCCGCTGTCCACCGTGCGAGACGGGCCACGGCCGGTGGACGAGAACCTGCTCGAGACGTACAGGGCTTTCTACGGATGAACCCCGGCCGCGGCGCGGACCGCGGCCTGCACCGGAAAAGGAGACGACTCCATGGCACTCAAGGTTGCGATCAACGGCTTCGGGCGCATCGGCCGGCTCGTCGTGCGTGCGGCGGTGGAGCGCAAGGCGAACATCGAATTCGTCGCCATCAACGACCTCACCGATGCCGGCACGCTGGCCCACCTGCTGAAATACGACACCGTGCATCGCATCTGGCACCACGCCACGGGCAAGGCCGCCGACGGCAGGCTCACCGTGGCCGGCAGGTCCATCCCGGTGACCGCGGAGAAGGACCCCACGAAGCTGGCGTGGGCCGGGATGGGCGTGGACGTCGTGCTCGAGTCGACGGGCAAGTTCACCGACCGCGAGAAGGCCAAGGTGCACCTCGACGCCGGAGCGAAGAGCGTCCTCGTGTCGGCGCCCTCGAAGGGCGCGGACCTCACGTTCGTGATGGGCGTGAACGACCACCTGTTCGACCGCTCGAAGCACAAGATCTTCAGCATCGGCTCCTGCACGACGAACTGCCTGGCGCCGGTCGCGAAGGTGCTGCAGGACGCCTTCGGCATCGACCACGGCTTCATGACCACGATCCACGCGTACACGAACGACCAGAACATCCTCGACCTGCCGCACAAGGACCTGCGCCGGGCCCGCGCCGCCGCCCTGAGCATGATCCCGACGTCGACCGGCGCCGCGAAGGCCATCAGCGAGGTGATCCCCGAGCTCAAGGGCCGGCTGGACGGCCTCGCGGTGCGCGTGCCGGTGCAGGACGGCTCGCTCGTCGACCTCGTGGTGAAGGTGAAGAAGAGCACCAGCAAGGACGAGGTCAACGCCACGATGAAGGCCGCCGCCGCCGGTGCGCTCAAGGGCTACCTTGAGTACTGCGAGGACCCGATCGTGTCGAACGACGTGATCGGCAACCCGGCGAGCAGCGTGTTCGATTCCCTGTCCACCAACGTGATCAACGGCGACCTGGTCAAGGTGATGTCCTGGTACGACAACGAGTGGGGCTTCTCGAACCGCGTGGTCGACGCCCTGCTGAAGATGTCCTGATGGAGGCCGGCGTGAGCTTCGCGAAGAAGACCGTGGCGCAGCTCGACTGCGCGGGCAGGCGCGTGCTGATGCGGGTGGACTTCAACGTGCCGACGAAGGACGGCGAGGTCACCGACCCGACCCGCATCGAGGCGGCGCTGCCGACGATCCGTTACCTGCTCCAGAAGGGCGCGCGCCTCGTGCTGGTGTCGCACCTCGGGCGCCCGAAGGGCGGCCCGGAGCCCAAGTACTCGATGAAGCCGGTGCACGCGAAGCTCGAGCGCCTGCTCCGCCAGAGCGTGGCGTGGGCGGACGACTGCGTGGGCCCGGCGGCCGAGGCCGCGTCGCGGGCGCTCGGAGACGGGCAGGTGCTGCTGTGCGAGAACCTGCGCTTCCACCCGGAGGAGGAGAAGAACGACCCGGCGTTCGCGGCGGCGCTCGCGAAGCTCGGCGACTGCTACGTCAACGACGCGTTCGGCACCGCGCACCGCGCGCACGCCTCGACCGAGGGCGTCACCCGGCACCTGCGGCCGGCGGTGGCGGGCTTCCTCATGCAGAAGGAGCTCGACTACCTCGGCAAGGCGCTCGACCAGCCCGTGCGGCCGTTCGTCGCCGTGCTGGGCGGCTCGAAGATCTCCGGCAAGATCGACGTCATCACTGCGCTGCTCGGCAAGGTGGACCGTCTGCTCGTCGGCGGCGCCATGATGTTCACGTTCAACAAGGCGAAGGGGCTCCCAACCGGCAGGTCGCTCGTCGAGGACGACCGCGTCGAGATGGCGAAGGACGTGCTCGCGCGCGCGGCGGCGAAGGGCGTCGATCTCGCGCTCCCGGTGGACTGCATCGTGTCGGCCGCGACCGACGGCAGCGCGCCGGGGACGCCGAAGCGCGTCGACGCGCTCGGTCCGGACGACATCGGCGTCGACATCGGGCCGGAGACGGTGAGGCAATTCGCGGAGAAGCTCCGCGACGCGAGGACGGTCGTCTGGAACGGCCCCCTGGGCATCTTCGAGGTCCCCGCGTTCGCGGCCGGCACGACCGGCGTCGCGACGGCGATGGCCGAGCTCAAGGCGCGCGGGGCCGTGACCGTGGTGGGGGGCGGCGACTCCGTGGCGGCCGTGCAGGAGAGCGGCCTCGCGGAGCGCTTCAGCCACCTCTCGACGGGCGGGGGCGCCTCGCTCGAGTTCCTCGAGGGCAAGGTGCTGCCGGGCGTCGCCGCGCTCGAGGAAGGGAACGCGTGATGGCGTCGCCGTGGCCGCGCCGGCCCCGCCACGTGGCCGGCAAC
>JBAIWU010000250.1:0-2255 GCA_037917155.1 Candidatus Eiseniibacteriota bacterium | reverse complement strand
CGTCCGCACGCCGGCGCGGCGGAGGGCCTGAAGCGACGGGGCCGGCGCGGGCACGATTCCCGCGCCGGCCCCGGCCTTTCCGCCCCGCCGCGCTACCAGATCACGCAGCGCTCGTCCGCCGCGCGGTACATCGGATCGCCCGGCTTGATGCCGAACGCGGCGTAGAACTCCGGGATGTTGGCGAGCGGGCCGTTCACGCGCAGGAAGCCGGGTGCGTGCACGTCCGTCATGATCTGCTGCGCGAGCGCCTGCGGCCGGCGCTGCCCCAGCCACGACAGCGCGTAGCCGAGGAAGTAGCGCTGGTCGGGCGTGAAGCCGTTGATCTTGGCGCCGCTCTTGTACTGCGCCGTCCGCTTGAACGCCTCGTAGCCGAGCCGGACGCCGCCGAGGTCGGCGATGTTCTCGCCGAGGCAGGCGCGACCGCGCACGTGCAGGTCGCCGACCGTATAGGCGTCGAACTGCTTCACGAGCCGCTCCGCCCGGTGGGCGAACTGTACGGAGTCCTGCGGCGTCCACCACGGGTTCAGGTTGCCGTGCGCGTCGAACTGGCGCCCCTCGTCGTCGAAGCCGTGCGTGATCTCGTGGCCGATCGTGGAGCCGCCCGCGTACGAATAGAGCAGCGCGTCGTCCACGAGCGAGTCCGGGACGCCCGGGATCATGAACGCCGCCGCGGGCAGCACGATCTCGACCTTGGAGCCGTCGTAGTAGGCGTTGTAGGTCTGCGGGTTCATGTCCCACGTCGTGCGGTCGATCGGCTTGCCGAGCTTGTCCGCCTCGTAATGGAACCACCACGCGTCGACCGTCGACTGGATGTCGACCCAGGACGTGCGCGAGAAGTCCATGGCCGAGTAGTCGCGCCACTTGTCCGGGTAGCCCACCTTGCGGCCGACGCGGTCCAGCTTCTCGATCGCCGCCTTGCGCGTGGCCTCGCTCATCCACGGCAACGCCGCGATGCGCTCGCGGTAGACGGAGATGATGTCCTCGGTGAGCCGCTCGTAGCGCGCCTTGGTCGCGGGCGAGCAGTACTGCCGCACCCAGGCCATGCCGAGCAGCTCGCCGATGCTGCCGTCCTCGGCGTCCAGCACGCGCTTCCAGCGCGGGCGCTCCACCTTCGTGCCGCTCATCACGGTGCCGAAGAAGCGGAAGTGCTCGTGGTCGAAGGCGGTGCTCAGCCGCGGCGACATCTCGTCGACCACGTTCCACCGCAGGTAGGCCTTCCAGTCCTCGAGCGGCACCTCGTTCAGGCACGAGTCGGCCTGCGCGTAGAACTCGGGCTGCGCCACGATGAGGGTGTCGACCGGCTTCACGCCCATGGTCGCGAACTGCTTCCGCCAGTCGATCGACGGCGTCAGCGTCGCGACCTGCGCGAGCGACATCTTGTTGTAGTTCGCCCACGGGTCGCGCAGCTCCTCGAGCGTGCGCGAGCGGCGCGCGAGGCGCGTCTCGAGCGCGAACACCGCGTCGCTCGAGCGCTGCGCCGTCGCCTCGTCCTCGCCCAGCAGCCTGAACATGGCGGTGAGGTGGTGGTGGTACTCGTTGCGGACGCGCGTCGTGTTCGAGTCGGTGTTGAAGTAGTAGTCGCGGTTGGGCAGCCCCAGCCCGCCCTGGTACAGGTGGATGGCGTACTGGTCGCTGTTGCGCTCGTCCTGGGCCACGTAGAGCCCGTAGAGCGCCCCGACGCCGCTCACCTGGAAGCGCGCGATGGTCGCGAGCAGGTCGTCGCGCGTCTTCACCGCGTCGATCTGGCGGAGCCACGGCTCGAGCGGAGCCGCGCCCTGCGACTCGATCGCCGTCGAGTCCATCGCCACGGCCCAGTAGTCGCCGACCTTCTGGTCGAACGTGCCGTGCCCCGCTCCCGAGCCGGCGGCGGCCCGGCAGATGCCGACGAGCTGCTCGTAGACCTCGTTCTGCACGAGGTTCGCGATGCCCCACGCCCGCTCGGAGGGCGGGATGGGATGCGCCTTGAGCCAGCCTCCGCACGAGTACTCGAAGAAGTCCTGCCCGGGCTTCGCCGAGCGGTCGAGGTCCTGGACGAGCGGGTCCCTCGACGGCGGAAGCACCGGCGCGGCGTGGGCGGGCATCGCCGCCGGCAGCGACAGCGCGGCGGCGAGAAGGGTCGTGACGACGATGGGGCTCCGATGCGTGGTCGCGTGCATGCGCGGATCCTCGGAAGGGTGGAGGGTGACGACAGCCGCGCCGGACCTTAAGACCCCGGCCGGCCACGAGGCCAATTCGGGCCGAGCGGCCGGGCCGTT
>JBAIWU010000249.1:0-2007 GCA_037917155.1 Candidatus Eiseniibacteriota bacterium | reverse complement strand
TCGAGTCGGTCGAGCGCCTCGGCAGCGAGGGCATCGCGGTGCTGCTCGTGGAGCAGAACGCGCTCGCCGCGCTCGGCATCGCGCGTCGCGGCTATCTGATGGACCGGGGCACGATCGCGGCGAGCGGCCAGGCCGCGGCCCTGCGCGCGGACCAGGCCACGCTGGAACGCACGCTCGGCGTCGGCGCGGACCGGCGTCCCGCGGCGTCATGAGCGCCGAGGTCCTGCTGCTCCAGCTCGCCAACGGGCTCTCCTTCGGCGTGATCTTCGCGCTGATCGCTTCGGGGATCACCCTCATGTGGGGCATCATGGACTTCATCAACATGGCGCACGGCGAGTTCTACATGCTGGGGGCGTACGGCGTGTGGCTCGGGCTGGTGATCGGCGTCGGCGATTTCGTCCTGGCGTCGGCTCTGGGCGTGCTCGGTGTGATCCTGGTCGGCTTCTTCCTGCGCGCGACGGTCTTGCGTCCGATCTTCGGCCGTCCGCCGCTCCACACGCTGCTCGCGACGTACGGCGTGGCGCTCATCCTCCAGCAGGCCGTGCGCGCGATCTTCGGCCCGTTCAGCAAGGAGATCCGGCTGCCGATCGGAGGACGGATCTCGCTCGGTTGGTTCCACTACCCGACGTACCGGGCCGTCGTCATCGTCGTCGGGATGGTCCTCATCGTGGGCGCGTGGCTCTTCATGGAGCGCACCACCTACGGCGTCTGGATCCGCGCGGTGGCCCAGGACCGCGACATGGCGGCGGCGCTCGGCGTCCCCGTCCCGCGCGTCTACACCGTGGTCTTCGTCCTCGGCAGCGCCATGGCCGCCATCGGCGGTGCGCTCGCCGCGCCGCTGTTCGGCGTCGCGCCGACGATGGGCGGGGAGATCATCGTGCTCGCGTTCATCGTCGTGATGGCGGGCGGGCTCGGCAACTACGTCGGCTCGGTCGTGGCCGGCGTCCTGATCGGCGACGTGATCGCCCTCGGCGCCATCTGGATGCCACCGACGGCGGCGTACCTGGTGGCGCTCGTGCTGCTCCTCGTCCTGCTCCTGGTGCGCCCGACGGGGCTGCTGCGGGCCGCGCGATGACGGGGGAGACGGCGACGAGAGGAATGGCGGCGACGGGAGCACGCGGGAGTAGACGATCGCGGCGCGCGCTCGCGGCGGCCGCTCTGGCCGCGCTCGTGAGCGTGCCCGCATGGGGCAGCGCCTACGTCGTGCTGAGCCTCACCGCCGCCCTCGCGCTCGGCCTCTTCGCGCTCTCCTACGACCTCGTGCTCGGCGTCACCGGGCTCATCAGCGTCTCGCACGCCACGCTGTTCGGCGTCGGCGCGTACGGCATGGGCATCGCGATGACGCGGCTGGGGGCGCCGTTCTGGCCGGCGGCGGCCGTGGGCGTCGCGGCGGCGGCCGTGCTCGCGTGGGCCATCGGGTTCTTCTCCGTGCGCACCACCGGGCCGGGGTTCATCATTCTGACCGTGATCTTCGCGCACGCGCTCGAGAACATCGCGAACGTGTGGACGACGCTCACCGGCGGCGAGAACGGGATCCTGCTGGGCGCGGCGCGCATCCCGCTGGGCCGCGGCGCGGGCGTGAGCTTCGCGCCGGGCAGCGTGGGCGCCTATTACACCGTCGCGGCGTGCCTCGTGCTCGGGCTGCTCGCGTGCCGCGGCCTCGTCGCGTCGCCGTTCGGCCTCACGCTGCGCGCCATCAAGGGCAACGAGCTGCGCGCGCTGGCGCTCGGGTACCGGGTCTGGCGGTACAAGATCGTGGTCAACGTGCTCGCCGGCGCGCTGGCTGCGGTCGGCGGGATCCTCTACGCGCTCTCGCAGGGCTTCGTGTCGGTCGACCTGCTGCGGGTGGTCCTCTCCATCGAGGTGATCGTGTGGACGATCGTGGGCGGCCCGGGCACGCTACTCGGCCCCGTCGTGGCCGCGGTGCTGATGAGCCTCGGCACGGAGTACCTGCGCGGCGTCACCGATCAGTACGTGTTCGCCGTCGGGGGCGTGACGCTGCTCGTC
>JBAIWU010000248.1:0-3039 GCA_037917155.1 Candidatus Eiseniibacteriota bacterium | reverse complement strand
TCGCTGGACGAAGTCACGCGCGAGCACGTCGTGCGCGTGCTCGAGCGCCACCACGGCAACGCCACGGCCGCGGCGCGGCAGCTCGGGCTCTCCCGGACCACCATGTGGCGCATGCTGAAGCGCTGGGGCGTGACGCGCGCCCCGCGCGAGGGGGATTGAGCGTGGCGAGCGAGCGGCGCTACTACGACGACGCCTACACGACGACGTTCACCGCGCGTGCCGGCGCCCGCGGCGAGTGGAAGGGCCGACCCGCGCTCGAGCTCGAGGAGACCTGGTTCTACCCCGAGAGCGGCGGCCAGCTCGGCGACCACGGCACGCTCGGAGGCGCCGCCGTGCTCGACGTGCAGGCGGACGAGGCGGGCCGCGTCTGGCACCTGCTGGACTCCGGAGAACCCGGGCAGGGCCCGCTCGCGTGCGCGATCGACTGGGAGCGGCGCTTCGACCACATGCAGCAGCACACGGGCCAGCACGTCCTCTCGGCCGCGTTCGAGCACGCGCTCGGCGCGGCCACGCTGTCCTCGACGCTGGGCGAGGAGCGCAGCGTGATCGAGCTGGCCATGCCGGCGATCGACTGGCGCCAGGCCGGCGAGGTCGAGTCGCGGGCGAACCGGCTGCTGTGGGAGGACCGCCCGGTGCGGCTGCACTGGACCGATGCGGAGGGGGTGAAGGCGTTCGCGCTGCGCAAGCCGCCCGCGGTCGAGGGCCGCATCCGCATCGTCGAGATCCCGGACTGGGACCTCTCGGCCTGCGGCGGGACGCACACGCGCCGCACCGGCGAGGTGGGCGCGATCAAGATCGTCGGGTGGGAGAAGGTGCGCGGCAACGTGCGCGTGGCGTTCCTCTGCGGCGGCCGCGCCCTGCGCGACCATGCGTGGCGCACCGAGGCGCTGCTCGAGTCGGCGAGGCGCCGCACGCTCAAGGACCGCGACCTGATCGCGCACCTCGAGCGCGCCGCCGAAGAGCGCGACGAGCTCGCGAAGCGGCTGCGCGCGCTCGAGTCGCGACTGCTCGCCGACGAGGCGTCGCGTCGCGTCGGCGACCCGCCCGCGGGCGTGGCCGAGCTGGCCGAGTCGCGCTCGCGCGAGGACGTGCGCGCGTTCGCGCTCGCGTGCCTGACCGCGGGCGCGCCGTGGGTCGTGAGCGCCGCGCGCGGCCCCGATCCCGTGCTGGTCGTGGCGCGGGCGAAGGCCGCGCCCGGCGACGTGCGCGCGCTGCTGCCCGCGCTGCTCGAGGCCGCGGGCGGTCGCGGCGGGGGAAGCCCGGAGATGGTGCAGGTCGCCGCCGCGGACGCCGCGCGCGCCGAGGCGGCATTCGCGGTGGCGGCGCGGGAGATTCTCCGGCCGGCGGGCGAGCGGAGCTGAGCCCGCCCTGCGCCGGCCGCGCGGGAGATGCTAGATTCGCGGTCGATCCCCCGGCTGGGAGGCCGCACCGTGCAGGACCCGATCGAACGCCTGCGCGCTGGACTCGCCGAGCGATACCGGATCGAGCGTGAGCTGGGTCGCGGCGGCATGGCGAACGTGTACCTCGCCGACGACCTCAAGCACGATCGCCTCGTCGCGATCAAGGTGCTCCTGCCCGAGCTCGGCCTGGCGCTCGGCGGGGAGAGGTTCCTGCGTGAGATCCGGACCGCGGCGAGCCTGACGCATCCGCACATCGTGCCCCTGTACGACTCGGGCGAGGTGGACGGCCTGCTCTACTACGTGATGCCGTACGTGGAGGGCGAGTCGCTGCGCGGGCGGCTGGAGCGCGAGAAGCAGCTGTCGATCGAGGAGGCGCTGCGGATCACGCGCGAGGTGGCCGAGGCGCTCGAGCACGCGCACCGGTCGGGTGTCGTGCACCGGGACATCAAGCCCGAGAACGTGCTGCTGGAGTCGGGGCACGCGGTCGTGACCGACTTCGGGCTGGCGAAGGCGGTGGAGGGGGCGTCGTCGCAACGGCTGACGGTGACGGGCATGATCGTCGGGACGCCGGCGTACATGAGCCCGGAGCAGGTGGCGGGGAGCCCGGAGGTGGACGCGCGGAGCGACCAGTACGCGCTGGCGACGTTGCTCTACGAGCTGCTCGCGGGGGCGCCACCGTTCACGGCACGAACCTATGCCAGCCTCAGGCACCAGCTGCAGCACGTGGCGCCGCGGCCGGTGACGGAGCTGCGGCCCTCGGTGCCGGTGGGGGTGAGCCGCGCGATCCAGCGGGCGTTGTCCAAGGCGCCGGCCGACCGGTACGCCAGCGTGTCGGCGTTCGCCGCGGCGCTGGGGGAGGGGGTGCCGGGGGACCGGGGCTCGCGCCCGGTCGCGCTCGCGCTCGGCGCGCTCGCGCTGGCGGCGCTGGGCGCGTACGGCGTGCTCGCGTGGTGGCACCGCCCGGTCCCGGCGCCGGCACGCAAGGAGTGGATCCTGGTGGCGGACTTCGAGGCCCCGCCCGGCGATTCGACGCTCGCGCCCGCGGTCCGCAGCCTGCTGAGCGCGGCGCTCGACCAGTCGCGCATCGTCGCCACCGTGCCGGGCGACCAGGTCCAGCAGGCGCTGCGTCTCGCGGGCAAGCCGCCCGGCACCCGTGTGACCACCGAGCTGGCGCGCGAGCTGGCCTACCGCAGGGCGGTGCGCGCGGTGCTCGAGGGCTCGATCGGCCGTCTCGGCAAGGGCTACTCGATCGTCGTGCGGCTGGTGGACGCCGACACCGCGCGCGTGCTGCTCACGGAGAGCGCCACGGCGAAGGACGAGGACGACCTCATCCCGGCGCTGGGCGAGGTGGCGAAACGGCTGCGCCGCGGGCTGGGGGAGAACCGCGAGGCGCTCCGAGCCACGCGCTCGATGGCGATGGTCGCCACGCCGTCGTTCGAGGCCTACCGGCTGTACGTCCAGTCTTTCCAACGCTACCTGCGGCGCATCGGAAACCGCGAGCTGCTGCGCAACTACCAGGCCGCGCTCGCCCTCGACCCGGATTTCGCCTCGGCGCGGCTGGCGATGGCGTACCCGTACATCAACCTTGGCCACCTCGACTCCGCGCGCACCTGCCTCATCGAGGCCCTGGGCCGCCCCG
>JBAIWU010000247.1:0-10646 GCA_037917155.1 Candidatus Eiseniibacteriota bacterium | reverse complement strand
CTGGGCGCCGCCTTGCCGCCCACCGGACGCGCCGGCCGCGGCGCGGGCGTGAGCTTGACCGAGATGCCCTTCGGCTTCACGCGCGCCGTCACCGGCGCGACCACCGGCTTGGGCTTCTGCGCGAGCGCCGCCGACGGCTTCGCGACGCCCTTCGGCGCGCCGGCCGCGCCCGCGCCGGGGCGGGCCGCCGAGCCCGCGCGCGCGGCGGCGTACGGCATGCGCGCCATGGCCGCGCGACGCGCCCGCACGCGCTCGTCGTCGAAGATGACCGTCTGCTGCAGCTGCTCCGGCCGGAGCTTGTAGTCAAAGTCGGGCAGCAGCACGCGCGGGATCGCACGGCCGACGAAGCGCTCGATGGCCGCCAGGTGGCGCTGCTCCTCGGGCGCCATCAGCGTGAACGCGTCGCCCTGCGCGTCGGGACGCCCGGCGCGGCCGATGCGGTGCACGTAGTCCTCGGGCGTGGGCGGGACGTCGAAGTTGACCACGTGCGCCACGCCCGCGAGCTCGAGGCCGCGCGCGGCGAGGTCGGTCGTGACCACGATCTGCAGCCGCCCGCGCTTGAGGTCTTCCATCGCGCGCTCGCGCTCGGTCTGGCTCTTGCGCTCGTGAAGCGTGGCGACGGCGTACTTGAGGCGCTCGAGCTGCCGCGCGAGCCGGTCGGCGCCCTCGCGCTGGCGCGTGAAGACGATCGTGCTGCGCACCTCGCCCGAGCGCGACAGAAGCCGGTCGAGCAGCTGGATCTTGAGGTGCTTCGCGACCGGGTAGATCGCGTGCGTGATGCCCGTGCTCGGCTGCGGCGTCGTGAGGTCCACGCGCACCGGCTCGATCAGCGCCTCCTTGGCGAGGCGATTGAGCTCGGCAGGCATCGTGGCGGAGAAGAGCAGCGTCTGGCGCGTCTCGGGCAGCAGCTTGAGCAGCTTGCGGATGTCGGTGGCCTGCCCCATGTCCACCATGCGGTCGGCCTCGTCGAGGACGAGGATCTCGACGTCCTCGAACGTGAGCGCCTGGCGCGCGTGCAGCTCGAGCACGCGGTCCACGGTGGCGATGAGCACGTCGACGCCGGGGTCGCGCAGCAGCTTCTCCTGCACGGCGATCGGGGCGCCGGAGTGGGAGATGCCGACGCGCAGCTCGGTGAAGCGCGCGAAGTCGCGGGCCTGCGTCTCGACCTGCGCCGCGTGCTCGCGCGTGGGCGTCAGCACGAGGGCGCGCAGCTTCTGCGGGCCGTCGAGCAGGCGCGCGAACGACGGCAGCAGGAACGCCCCGGTCTTGCCCGAGCCGCTGGGCGCGTTGCCGATCAGGTCGTTGCCCTGGAGGATGACGGGGATCGCCTTGCCCTGGATCGCCGTCGGTTCGGACCAGCCCGCGGCGCGCACCGCCTGGACGAGCGGTGCCGGCAGGCCGAGCGTGTTGAACATCATGCGAGTGGACTCCAATCGTCAGGGGGCCCGGCATGGGAGGAGGGTGCCGGACCGACCGCCATATGGTGTGGGAAACGCTTCAAGATATGACGCCCTGACAGGTCGGTTCAATCGAAAAGGGCGTCTCCAACCGCAAGTGCCGTCAGGGCTTTCGTCCGGGCCTCCGGGCGGGCCGGCTCGCGGGCCCTCGGCCCTGGCAGCGCGGGCAGAAGAACGTCGAGCGCCCGGCCTGGACGATCCGGCGCACCGGCGTGCCGCAGCGGCGGCAGGGCTCGTCCGCGCGGTCGTACACGAGGAGCTGCTCGCCGTACTGCCCGGGCTCGTTCCAGATCGTGCGGTAGGTGCTGAACGTCGTGCCCATGCGCGCGATGGACGCCTCCAGGACCGGCACGACCTCGGCCGCGACGCGCGACCACGCCGCGGCGGAGAGCGCGCCCGCGCGGCGGCGCGGGTGCACGCGCGCGCGGAACAGGATCTCGCTCGCGTAGATGTTGCCGAGGCCGGCGATGCGCCGCTGGTCGAGCAGGAAGCTCTTCACGCTCGTGCGCGCGCCGCGGGCCAGCGCCCGGAGCGACGCGCCGGTGGGCGGCTCGGCGAGCGGATCGGGACCGAGCCCGCGCAGCGACCGGTCCCGCTCCAGCGCGTCCGTCGCGACCACGCGCAGCATGCCGAAGCGGCGGATGTCCTGGTACCAGAGCCGCGCACCGTCCGCGAACGCCAGCCGCAGGTGGACGTGCGGCAGGCCCTCGTCCGCCGCGGCGTTCCGTTCCATGAAGAGCCAGCGCCCGCTCATCCCGAGGTGGGACAGGAGCGTCACGCCCGCGTCGAGGTCGAGCAGCAGGAACTTGCCCGTGCGCCGCGGCTCGCCGAACGTGCGCCCGACGAGCTGCCGCGGCAGCGCCGCGAGCGAGGCCGCGCGCAGCCGGTGGCGCGACACGTCGGCGCGGACGACGGCGCGACCGGGCACGTGCGCGGCGAGCATGCGGCGCACGGTTTCGACCTCGGGCAGCTCGGGCATGGGCGGGCAGGGTGCGGTCCGGGCGCGTTCGGGTCAACCCGGCACGGCATGGCCGGGAGGCGCCGCTGCGCATCGGCCGGCGCGGCGGCGCCGAAAGGCGGACACGCCCCCGGGGGCGCGTGCTATCGTGCGTCCTCCTCGCGCATCGAAACGCCGCAGGACGCGGTCCATCCCTGTCCCCTGGAGCGCTTTCCCTTGCCCCTGGCTGCCGGCTCCATCCTCGGCACCTACGAGATCCTCGCGCCGCTGGGCGCCGGTGGCATGGGCGAAGTGTGGCGCGCGCGCGACACGCGTCTGGGCCGCGACGTGGCCATCAAGGCGCTGCCGGCGGCCTTCGAGCAGGATCCGGACCGGGTAGCGCGGTTCGAGCGCGAGGCCAAGCTGCTCGCCTCGCTCAGCCACCCCAACGTCGCGGGCATCCACGGCCTCGAGCTGGTCGAGGGGCACCGCTACCTGGTGCTCGAGTTCGTCGAGGGCGAGACGCTGGCGCATCGGCTCGAGCGCGGCGCGCTGCCGTGGAGCGAGGCGGTCGAGATCTGCCGCCAGGTCGCGGCCGGCGTCGAGGCGGCGCACGAGGCGGGCGTGGTGCACCGGGACTTGAAGCCCGGGAACGTCATGCTCAAGCCCGACGGCACGGTCAAGGTGCTCGACTTCGGGCTCGCCAAGGGGGGCGCCACCGGCGCCGCGTCGTCCGACCCGAACCTCTCGGCGTCCCCGACGATGACCTACGCGGCGACCGGCGCCGGCGTGATCCTCGGCACGGCGGCGTACATGAGCCCCGAGCAGGCGCGCGGCAAGGCGGTGGACCGGCGTACGGACGTCTGGTCGTTCGGCTGCGTGCTCTTCGAGTGCCTCGCGGGCCGGCGCGCGTTCGATGGCGAGACCGTGAGCGACATGGTGGCGCGCATCCTCGAGCGCGAACCCGACTGGAGCGCGCTGCCGAGGGACGTGCCCCCGCCGCTGCGCGCGCTGCTCGAGCGCTGCCTCGCCAAGGAGGCGAAGCGCCGCCTGCAGGCGATCGGCGAGGCCCGCATCGCGCTGGAAGCGGACCTGCGCGCCGCCACGTTCGCGGCGCCCGCGGGGCCCGCGCGGCCGGCGCGCGCGCCGGTCGCGCTGATCGCCGCCGTGGCGCTGGCCGGGCTGGCCCTCGGCCTGCTCCTGCCGCGCCTGCGGCAGGCGCCGCCGCCGCGCGCGATGCGGCTGTCGATCGTGCCGCCGGAGGGCCCGACGTACATGGGCGATCTCGGCACCTACGCGCTCGCGCCGGACGGCAGCGCGCTCGCGTACGTGTTCACCGACAGCACGGGCACGGACCGGATCGCGGTCCGCGACCTGGCCGACGCGTCCGTGCGCGTGCTCGAGGGCACCGACGGCGCGGCGTGGCCCTTCTGGTCGCCCGATTCGCGCGAGCTGGCCTTCTTCGCCCACGGCAGGCTCGAGCGCGCGCCCGCCGCGGGCGGCGCGGTGCGCACGGTGTGCGAGGCCGCGGCCGGGCGCGGCGGCTCCTGGGGTGCGGCGGGGCTCATCGTCTACTGCCCCGATCCCGACGGCGGACTCTTCGTGGTGCCCGCGGACGGCGGCACGCCGCGCGCCGTGACCACGGTGGACCGCGCCGCCGGCGAAACGTCCCACCGCTTCCCGTCGTTCCTGCCCGACGGCCGGCACTTCCTCTTCGCCGTCTTCAAGGACACGCGGGAGCCCGCGTCCCCCATCCGGATCGGCTCGACCGCGGGCGGGCCGACGCACCTGCTCGCGAGCAGCGGAGACGGCGCGGTGTTCGCTGCACCCGACTGGGTGGTCTACACGCACGACCGCGCGCTCCTCGCGCAGCGCGTCGACCTGCGCAGGCTGGCTCTGAAGGGCGAGCCACGGCTGCTGCGCGACCGCCCGGAGACCACGGGCGGGATCATCCTCTCGCCGATCGTGAGCTGCTCGGCCACCGGCCTGATGGCCTACACCCCGGTCGACGGCCGGCCGACGGCGGCCGAGTGGGTCGCGCCGGACGGCCGGCTGACCGACACCGGCGTGCGCTTCCCCGGCTTCGCGGGCCTCCACGAGTGCGGCCTGAGGGCGGACCGGAGCCGCCTCGCGGTGTCGATGAGCTCCAGCGAGGGCTACGCCGACTGGGTGGGCGACCTCGTCCACGGCACCGCGAGCCAGGTGGTGCCGGCCGGCCGCGGGGTGCTCCAGCCCATCTGGTGGCCGGACGGCCGGCGGCTGGTGGGCATCACGTCGGACGGTGCGAAGGTGGTGGATCCGGCCGCCGGCGCGGACAGCCTCCTCGGAACGCCGCGGGGCGGCTGGTACGTGCCGATCAGCTTCACGCCCGACGCCCGGACGCTCATCTTCTCGGCCCTGCTTCCGGCCCACAAGTACGACCTGCTGACGCTGGCGATGCAGCCGGGCGCGTCGCCGCGGCCGTACCTCGCCACGCCCGCGAACGAGGTCGCCGGGCACGTGTCGCACGACGGGCGATGGATCGCCTACGTGAGCGACGCGTCCGGCCGGCCCGAGGTGTACGTGGAGCGCTTTCCGGACCACGCCGGCACCGTGCGTGCCGCGGTTCCGACGGCGAGCCCGCAAGTCGGCGGCGTGGGGGACATCGGCGTGGTCTGGAGCGCGGACGACCGCCGGGTGTACTTCGCCGGCGCCGACGGCGCGACGCTCTACGCCTGCGACGTGATCACGGCGCCGCAGCTCGCCCTGGGCGAGCCGCGGGCGATGCGGCCGATCCCGCGCGACCTGCGCGACGCCGCCGTGGGCTCGGACGGCAGCCTGCTCGCGCTCGTGCCGTGGGGACGCCTCGCCTCGACGCTCACGGTCGCCGCGCACTGGCAGGACGAGCGCGAGGACCGCCGGTGACGCTCTCGTCCGGCACCCGGCTCGGCCCCTACGAGATCGTCGCGTCGCTCGGGGCGGGCGGCATGGGCGAGGTCTACCGCGCCCGGGACACGCGCCTTGGCCGGGACGTGGCGATCAAGGTGCTGCCCGACGCGCTCGCGGCCGATCCCGAGCGGCTCGCGCGCTTCGACCGCGAGGCGAAGCTGCTCGCCTCGATGAACCACCCCGGCATCGCCGCGCTCTACGGGCTCGAGGACGCCGGCGGCCGGCCCGCGCTCGTGATGGAGGTGGTCGAGGGCCCGACGCTCGCGGAGCGCCTCGAGCGGGGGGCGATCCCCGAGGACGAGGCGCTGGCGATCGCGCGCCAGCTCGCCGACGCGCTCGAGTACGCGCACGATCGCGGCATCGTGCACCGCGACCTCAAGCCCGCGAACGTGAAGGTGCGCTCCGACGGCGCGGTCAAGGTCCTCGACTTCGGGCTCGCGCGCGCGCTCGAGGCGCTCCCCGGCGGATCCCAGGGCGACCTCACGCAATCGCCGACGCTCACCCAGCGCATGACGAGCGCGGGCGTCATCCTCGGCACCGCCGCCTACATGGCGCCCGAGCAGGCGCGCGGGCGCGAGGCCGACCGCCGTGCGGACGTGTGGGCGTTCGGCGTCGTGGTCTACGAGATGCTCTCCGGCCGCCGCGCCTTCGGGGGCGAGACGGTCTCGGACACGCTCGCGGCCATCATGCGCGACGACCCGGACTGGTCCGCGCTGCCCGGGAGGCTCGCGTCGGGCTGGCGGCCGCTGCTCGCGCGCTGCCTCGCCAAGGATCCCCGCGCGCGGCTGCAGGCGATCGGGGAGGCGCGCATCGCGCTGGGCGACCTCTCGGCCGTGCCGGCCGCGCCCGCGGCCGCCGCGGCACGGCGCCGCCCCGGGCCCGCGGTGACGGCGCTCGCGCTGGCGACGGTCGCGCTCGCCGTGCTCGCGGGCTGGGCGCTGCTGCGGCGCGTGCCGGCGCGGCCGGCCGCGACCGAGGTGAGCGTGATGCTGCCGCCGGGACAGCGGCTCGCGGAGGACGTGGGCTACCACTTCTTCGCGCTCGCGCCGGACGGTCGCGCGATCGTCTACGCCGTGCTCGCGGGCGACCGCTGGGCGCTGCACGTGCGCCGGCTGGACCGCCGCGAGGACGTCGAGCTGCCGGGCACCGAGGACGCGCGCAACCCGTTCTTCTCGCCGGACGGCGAATGGGTGGGGTTCTTCAACAGCCTCAAGCTGTGCAAGGTGTCGGTGCACGGCGGCGCACCCGAGGAGCTGGCCGACGCCGGGCAGGACCGGCTGGGGACGTGGCTCGCGGACGGCTCGATCGTCTACTCGTACGAGACCACGACGCCGCTGATGCGGATCGCCGCCGAGGGCGGGACGCCGGTCGCCATCACCACGATCGACACGACGGCCCACGAGCGCTCGCATCGCTGGCCGTCCGCGCTCGCGGGCGGGCCGTGGGTCGTCTTCACGGTGGGGCGGGTCGACAGCCCGGGGGGCTACGACGACTCGCGCATCGACGCGGTCAACGTGAGGACCGGCGAGCGCCGTCAGCTGGTCAAGGCCGCGCGCCGCGCGGTATGGGCGCCGCCGGGGTGGCTGGTCTATGACCGGCTCGGCGACCTGTACGCCTCGCGCATCGATCCGAAGGACCCGCGCCCGGTCGTCGAGTCCGCGCCGGTGCTGAGCGGCGTGGCCGGCGAGACCTCGAGCGGTGCCGCGTTCTTCGACATCGGGAACGACGGCACGCTGGCGTGGGTCCCCGCGGAGGCGCGTGAGCGCGAGCGCGAGATCGGCTGGCTGGACCGCAGCGGCCGGTGGACGCCGACGGCGGTGCCCTCGGGCGAGCACGGCCTGTTGCGCGTCTCGCCCGACGGCACGCGCGCGCTCGTGCTCACCGGGCCCGGCGGCGGCAACGGCGACATCTGGCTGGCCGACCTCGCCACCGGCGGGCTGACCCGGCTCACCTACGGCGGCCGCGCCGGCTCGGCGGAATGGCTGCGGGACGGTACGCGGTTCGTCTACTCGCGGAGCGAGGGCAGCCTGGGCGAGAGCGTCGTCGAGCGCCGCGTGGACGGCGCCGGCGGCGAGCGCACGCTCGACCACGCGCCCTGGCCGCTGCTGGTCACCGACGTCACCCCGGACGGGCGGCGGATCGTCTACTCGGAGTACGGCCACGCGCAGGGCCGCATCCGGACGGCGGCCGTCGACGGGGACCCGGACGTGCGGCGGCTCCCGGGCGACGCGGGCAACGACAAGAGCGAGATGGCCGGCATGGTGTCGCCCGACGGCCGCTGGCTCGCGTACGTCTCGAACCGCACCCGCCGCGAGGAGGTCTACGTGCGCGCGATGGACGGCAGCGGCGGCCGCTGGCAGGTCTCGACTGGCGGCGGCGGCGGGATCCGCTGGGGGCGCGAGGGTCGCGAGCTCTTCTACGTGCATCGGGAGCGGCTGATGCGCGTGCCGGTCCGGGCGATGGGGAACGACCTCGTCCTGGGCCAGGCCGAGCCGGTCGCGGACCTGCCGAGCTCGACCTTCGAGAACACGTTCCGCGACTACGACTACGACCGGGTGCACGACCGCTTCCTCGTGACGCGCTCGCCCTCCGGCGTGCACGAGCAACGCGAGATCGCCCTGTCCCTCGGCTGGTCGGCGCGCCTGGGCACCGCCGTGCGCCACGGGACGTCCGCGCGGTAGTCCCCCGCGCGAGCCGGGCGAGGGGCCGCGCCGCGCTTGTCGCGCCGTTCGCCCGCGTGGCATCCTGCGGTGGATACCGAAGGCCCACTCCACCGCCGGGGACGACATGGACGATCGCGCCCGTTACGAGGAGTTCGCGAACCTCGCGACCGAGCAGCGCAATCCGCGCACGATGGACCTCGACACGCTCGAGGTCCCGGAGCTCCTCGCGCGCATCAACGCCGAGGACGCGACCGTGTCCGAGGCGGTCGCGCGCGAGTTGCCGTGGATCGCCCGCGCGGTGGACTACGCGATCCACTCGTTCCGCTCCGGCGGCCGGCTCGTGTACGTGGGCGCGGGCACCAGCGGCCGGCTCGGCGTGCTCGACGCCGCGGAGTGCCCGCCGACGTTCGGCTCCGACCCGGACCAGGTCCTGGGCGTCATCGCCGGCGGCTACGCGGCCGTGGTGCGCGCGGTCGAGGGCGCGGAGGACCGCCGCGACGAGGGGCACCGGGCGATGGACGACCTCGAGATCGGGCCGGACGACACGGTCGTGGGCCTCGCCGCGAGCCGGCGCACGCCGTACGTGGTCGCCGCGATCGAGCGGGCGAAGCAGCGCGGCGCGCGCACGGTCTACGTCACGTGCACGCCGCGCGAGGAGTTCACGCTGCCGGTGGACGTCGCCATCTGCCCGGTCGTGGGACCCGAGGTGCTCATGGGGTCCACACGCATGAAGGCGGGCACCGCCCAGAAGCTGGTGCTCAACATGATCTCCACGGCGGCGTTCGTGCGTTCGGGCAAGGCGTACGAGAACATGATGGTCGACCTGCTGGCGAGCAGCCAGAAGCTGGTCGAGCGCTGCCGGCGCACGGTGATGACCGTGACCGGCGTGTCGTACGACGAGGCCGCGCACGCCATCGACGCCGCGGGCCGGAGCGTGAAGACCGCCATCGTCATGCTCGAGCGCGGCTGCGGACGCGAGGAGGCCGAGCGCCTCCTGCGGGCGACGGGCGGGTTCGTGCGCCGCGCGATCGACGCGCCGGTTTCCGGCGGGGGCGAGGCGTGAGGCGCCTCGCGCTCGCGGCGATGGCGCTCGCGGTGCTGCCGCTCGCGGCGCTCGGCGTCGGCTGCGCGCGGCACCGGCCGAAGCCGCCGGACGCGATCGTGTTCTGGGAGCCCTGGCCGCCCGCCGTGCTGGCGCCCGCGATCGCCCGCTTCGAGGCCGAGAACCCCGCCCTGCGCGTGAGCGTGCGGCAGGTGCCGCTCGCCTCGGTGAGCGACAGCCTCGCGGCCGCGCTCGCGGCCGGCGCGCCGCCCGACCTGTGCGCGCTCGCCTCGGACGACATGCGCCGCTGGCTCGACTCGGGCTCGCTGTGCGACTGGAGCGCGGGCGTCGCCGACCAGCGCGACTCGCTGCGCGGCTGGCCGCCGTGCACGCTCGGGGACGCGCTCTACGGACTGCCGTGGCTGCTCGCGCCGCGCGTGCTGTGGGTGCAGCGGGCGCTCTTCGCGCGCGCCGGCCTCGACGCGTCGCGCCCGCCGGGGACGTGGGCGCAGCTGCGCGCGGCCGCGGCCCGGATCCAGAAGCTGGGCGGAGGCATCCACGGGTTCGGCATCGCGCGCGGGGACTCGCTCGAGACCGCGCTCGGCTTCCTGCCGTTCGCCTGGGGCAACGGCGGCGAGGTGCTGTCGGCGGACCTCGACTCGTCGCGTCTCGCCTCGCGCGAGGTGCTCGAGGCGCTCGAGTTCTACGCCTCGCTGCGGCACTCGGCGCTTCTCGCCGGCTCCGACACGCTCGCGCGCGAGTTCGCCGCGGGTCGACTCGGCATGCGCGTGGCCGCCGCCGGGGACGCCCCGGCGTCCGCCGCGCTCGCGCTCGTGCCCCGGCCGGGCGACGACCGCGGCGAGCACGCGTCGTACGCCGACGAGGTCGTGCTCGTGAGCCTGACGGCGTCGCACCGCAAGGAGGCGGCGCTGCGGCTCGCCCGCGCGCTCGCGCGCCCACGGGCGCTGCGCGAAGTGGCGGACGCAATCGGCCCCGGCCTGCGCCCGGCGACGGCCGCCGTGGACTCCGCGCCGCTGCCCGCGGCCGCCCCGGCGACCGAGGTGCTGGCGCGCCAGTGCGCGACGTCGCGCTTCGCGCCGGCGGTCGCGCGCTGGGATTCCATGCGCGTCGCGATCGGCGCCGCGGTCGACGAGGTCCTCGCGGGCCATGGCAGCGCGAGCGAGGCGCTCGAAGCCGCCGACGCGCGCGTGCAGGCGCTGGCGGGGCGCCGGTGAGCGGGCGGCGCGATCCCTGGCGCGCGCTGCGCCGGGACGAGGGCCCGCAGGAGCGGCTCGTCGTCGGGCTCATGACGGGCACGTCGGCGGACGCCATCGACGCCGCGCTGGTCCACTTCCAGGGCGCGGGGCTGGGGGCGAAGCACCGCGTGCTCGCCTACCGCGAGACTCCGCTCGACGACGCGCTGCGCCGCGAGGTGCTCGAGGTGGCCGCCGCGCCCGCCGTCGCGCCCGAGCGGCTCATGCGGCTCGACGTCGCGCTCGCCGAGCGCTACGCCGACGCGGTGCTCGAGCTGCTCGAACACGCGGGCGTGGGACGCGGGGAGGTGCACGCGATCGGCTCGCACGGCCAGACCGTGCGGCACGTGCCGCGCGGGGCCGGCG
>JBAIWU010000246.1:0-1588 GCA_037917155.1 Candidatus Eiseniibacteriota bacterium | reverse complement strand
CCATGCCGCGCGCACTCTAGCCCGGCCCGCGCCCGGGCGACACGGCGTCGTCGGTCCGGTCCGCCGCGAGGACGTCGCGCGGTTGGGCGCCCGTCAGGCCGCGAGCCGGCCCGCGCCCGTGCGCCGCAGCGCCAGCAGCGTGAGGTCGTCCGAGCGCGAGGCCTCGCCGAGGAAGCCGTCGAGGTCGCCGCGCAGATCGCGCACGAGCTGGCGCGCGGCCCGGCCGGGCGTTCGCCGCGCGAGCAGGCGCTCGACCCGGTGCTGGCCGTACTCCTCGCCGTCCGCGCGACGCGCCTCCGTGAGGCCGTCCGTGTAGAGCATGAGCGTGTCGCCCTCGTCCAGACGAAGGCGCGTCACCTCGTAGGGGTGCTCCTCGGAGAGCAGACCGATCGGGAAGCCCGTGGGCCCGAGCGCGGTCACGTCGCCCCCGCGCTCGAGCAGCGGCGGGCAGTGGCCCGCGTTCACGATCTCGACGCCCCCGTCGGCGCCGGCGCGGCCGAAGGCGAGCGTGGCGTAGTGCGAGGGCAGCGAGATGTCGAGGAGCTGGCGGTTGACGTTCGCCACGAGCGCGTCGAGCGGCACGTCCGCGCCGGCGCGCGAGCGGAACGCCGCCTGCAGGTGCGCCATGAGCAGCGAGGCCGCGAAGCCCTTGCCCGAGACGTCGCCAACCGCGAAGTAGAGCGAGCCGGGATCGCCGGGGGACACCCACAGGTCGCAGTAGTCGCCGCTCACGACGCCCGCGGGATCGTAGCGGTACGACGCCTCCCAGCCGGCAGCAGCGAGGTTCGGCTCGGGCAGCAGGCCCGCCTGGATGCGGCGCGCCAGCTCGAAGTCGTGCTGGAGGGCGCGCTGCTGGGCGTCCGTGAGCTGGCACAGGCAGTACTCGAGCAGCGGGTTCAGCTTCAGGTCGGCCTCGTCGACGTGCTCGTGGCACACGACACAGCGCGCGAACTCGTCGCTTCCCAGCCGGCCCAGCGCGGAATCCACCTGGCGCAGCAGCCGCACGAGGTCGGCGTCGGGGCCCTCCTCGGCGATGGCCCTGTCGAGTCGGGCCCGGCGGTCCTCGAGCTGCCGCCGGAGCAGCGTCGCGGTCTCGGACGTCATCGCGCCGTCTCCTGCGTCCGCAGGACCGCCTTGCGCAGCAGCGAGACCTGGCCGGTGTGGTAGAGGACGTGCTGCAGCTGGCCCACGACGAGGTGGAACCAGAGGTCGCCCACGCGCGGACGCTCCTCGAGCAGCTTCGCGGGCGGGAAGCGCCGCACCGCTTCGCAGAGCGCGTGACCCGTGTCGAACACGCGGGACACGATCGCGTCCCACGCCGCGTCGTCGGGCACCTCGGCGCGCGGCCAGTCCTGGTCGTCGGGCACCTGCGGCGCCTCGCCCTCCAGCCGCCGGCGGACGACGTCGTTCCAGGTCGTCGCGTGCAGCGCGATCTCCGCGATCGTGTGCGCGCCGGCGACAGGCCGCTCGAGCGCGGCCTGCCGGTCGATGCCCTGCAGCGCCTCGCGCAGGGACGGCCCGTGCCACGCGCCGCCGTCCAGCGCCTTCTCGATCTCCGCCGCCAGCCGCTCGCTCTCGTTCATGGCTC
>JBAIWU010000245.1:0-1563 GCA_037917155.1 Candidatus Eiseniibacteriota bacterium | reverse complement strand
TGGTGCGGCGCGGGAAGCCGCCGCCGTAGACGATGCTCGCCGCCTCGGGCAGGAGCGCCACGTGCTCGCACAGATCGCGACGGGCCAGCTCGAGCAGCGCCGTCTTGCCCGCGCCGGGGCCGCCGGTGACGACGACGAGGCGCGCCTCGTGGCGCGCGAGCGTGCAGTGGCAGTGCGCCGCGCCGCGCTCCGGATCCTTGCTCATGAGCGCGCCCTCATTGCCGCCGCTGCGTCGCGCGCGCCTCGGGCGACGTGTTCTTCACGCGCGCGGTGATGCGCATGGCGCTGTCGGGCTTGGCGCGGTTGGAGCTGCCGCGCGTCGACTTGCGCGAGTGATGCTTGCCCGTGGGCTCGATGGCGTAGGTGGCCTTGTGGTCGGCGCGATGGGCGTCGTTGTGCGTGAGCCGCGGCTCGGGCTCGCGGGCGCGCTTGGCCTGCTTGGGCTGCTTGTTCGTTCGTTCGGCGGAGTAGCGGAAGTCTTGCGCTTTGGTCGACATGCCGTCGGGCGTTGCGGGAATCGTGCCGCGCCCGACGCCGCCCACGCGCGCGCGCCGTGCGCAGGATCTGCGCCGGCCGCCCCGTCGCACGCAGCGCCTGCGCGCGTTCCGCGGCGCGTGGCCGCCGCGCGGGCGGCACGCGGCTTGCTGCCCCGCCGAGCATGAACCGCGAGATCAGCGAACGACTGCGCGAGGTCGCCGAGCTGCTCTCGGCGCAAGGAGCGAGCCCCTTCCGCGTCGGCGCCTATCGCCGCGCCGCCGACACCATCGCCGCCCTCGCCAAGGACGTGCGCGAGCTCGTGCTCGAGAGCGGCGTCGGCGGGCTCGTCGAGCTGCCCGGCATCGATCGCGCGCTCGCCGGCGCCATCCTCGAGATTACGCGCACCGGCCGCCTCGGCCTCCTCGATCGGCTGCGCGGCACGCTCGATCCCGAGCGGCTCTTCTGCACGCTGCCCGGCGTCGGGCCGACGCTGGCGCGCGAGATCCACGAGACCCTGCACGTCGACACGCTCGAGGCGCTCGAAACCGCCGCCTGGGACGGTCGCCTGGCCACGGTGCCGGGCCTGGGCGAGCGGCGCGTGCAGGCGCTCAAGCTCGCGCTCGCCGGCGTGCTCGGCCGCGCGCGCGGGCTGTCGGGCCCCGACGCGCCGTCGACGGCGGCCTCGCCCGAGCCGCCGGTCGCGCTCCTCCTCGACGTCGACGCCGAGTACCGCCGCCGCGCCGCCGCCGGCGAGCTGCGCCTGATCGCCCCGCGCCGCTTCAACCCCGAAGGGCGCGCCTGGCTGCCCATCCTGCACACGCAGCGCGATCGCTGGCACTTCACCGCGCTCTTCTCCAACACCGCGCGCGCGCACCAGCTCGGCCGCACCGACGATTGGGTCATCGTCACCTTCGCCGACGACGGGCATCACGAGCGGCAGCGCACCGTGGTGACCGAGACGCGCGGCCCGCTCGAAGGGGAGCGCGTGGTGCGCGGGCGCGAGGCCGAGTGCGTGCGCCGGATGGCGGAGCTGCACGCCACGGGGTGAGCTGGCGCGCGCCGTCGCGGGGCTCACATTGAAAGCAT
>JBAIWU010000244.1:0-7706 GCA_037917155.1 Candidatus Eiseniibacteriota bacterium | reverse complement strand
GCTCGCGCCGCGGGCGGAGCGCGCGCTCGAGCGCGTCGCCGCGAGCCTGCCCGCGGGCGCGACGTTCGCCGCGCGCTCGGACCTGCTCGTGTTCTCGCCCGCCGGCGCGCCGCGCGCCCGCGTCGCGTTCCACACCTCGTGCGTCCTGGAGCCCATGTTTCCGCACACGCACCGCGAGGCCGTGCGGCTGCTCGTCCTCGCCGGCGTCGAGGTGCGCGTGCCGCTGGCCCAGACCTGCTGCGGCGCGCTGCACGCGCACGGCGGGCGGCGCGAGCAGGCGAAGGACCTCGCACGCGCCAACGTGCGCGCGTTCGCGGACGGGTGCGACTTCATCGTGTCGCACTCGGCCGGCTGCGGCGCCGCGCTGCGCGAGTCGGGCGAGCTGCTCGGGCCCGACCCGGCGGCGGCGGCGTTCGCCGCGAAGGTGCGCGACGTCTCCGAGGTGCTCGCGCACGTCGGCCTGCCGCCGGCGGGGCGCGCGCTCGCCTCGCGCCGCGACCCGGCGCGCCCGCTGCGCATCGCCATGCACGACCCGTGTCACCTCGCGCACGCGCAGCGCGTCCGCGAGGCGCCGCGGCGGCTGCTGCGCGCGCTGCCCGGCGTCGAGCTGGTCGAGCTGCCCGAGAGCGACTGGTGCTGCGGCAGCGCCGGGATCTACAACCTCACGCACCCGGCCATGGCCGACGCGCAGCTCGCGGGCAAGCTCGACCGGATCGCGCGCGTGGAGCCGGAGGTCGTGATCGCGTCGAACCCCGGCTGCCTGCTCCACATGCAGCGCGGCGCGCGCGAGCGCGGGCTGGACGTGCGCATGGCGCACCTGCTCGACGTGCTCGGCGAGGCCTACCCGCCGCCCGCATCCGCCGACGCGCACGCGTGAGCGCCCCGCACGTCCCCCGCCGCGCCGTGGCGGCGCTGTTCCTCGAGCGCCAGCACCTCTCGCGTCCCGGCGCGCGCCGGCTGACCGGCGCGGGCCTGCAGGCGTTCGTCGAGCAGGTCTGCGGCCTGCAGATCGACAGCGTCAACGTCATCGACCGCGCCCACCACCTCACGCTGTGGAGCCGCTTCGGCCCGTACGACCGCGCGGCGCTCGAGCGGCTCGTGTACCGGCGCCGGCTGCTGTTCGAGTACCTCGCGCACGTCGCCTGCTTCGTCTCGACGCGCGACCTGCCGATCTGGCGCGGCATCATGGCCGACCTGCCCGCGCGCTGGACGAAGCGCCACGGCGATCCCGCGACGACCATGCCCACGCGCGAGGTCGAGGCCGCCATCGCGAGGGAGGGCATGCTGGGCAACGCCGACTTCGAACGCCCCGGCGGCGGCAGGTCCGGCGGCTGGTGGGGCTGGAAGCCCGCGACGCACGCGCTCGACTACCTGTGGAAGGCCGGGCGGATCGCCGTGCACTCGCGCGTCCACTTCCAGAAGCGCTACGCGCTCATGGAGCGCGTGCTGCCCGGCGCGCGCGAGGTGGCGCCGCTCTCGCGCGAACAGTTCGTGCGCGCGCGCATCCTGCGCTCGCTCGCCGCCATGGGCGCGGCCACGCACGACGACCTGCACGGCTACTGGACGTGGCCGCGCGTCCCGGCGCCCGAGCACCGCCGCGCGTTCTCGGCCCTGGCGCGCGAGGGCGAGGTCGTCGGGCTGCGCGTCGAGGGCTCGAAACAGGCGTGGTTCGCACGCGCCGCCGACCTGCCCGCGCTCGAGCGCGCCGCGCGCGTGCGGCGGCCCTCGCGCGGCACCACGCTGCTGTGCCCGTTCGACTCGTTCCTCTGGCACCGCGAGCGCGTGCACCGCCTGTGGGGCTTCCACTATCGCATCGAGATCTACGTGCCGGGCCACCTGCGCACGCACGGCTACTACACGCTGCCGCTCATGCACGAGGGCCAGCTCGTGGGCCGCGTCGATCTGAAGACCCACCGCGAGCGCGGCGTGCTCGAGGCGCGGCACGTCCACTTCGAGCCGTGGTTCGCCAGCGGCGCGTCGCCCCCGGCGGCGAGCTGGGGCGCGCCCGACCGCGACGCCGCCCTGGCCGGGCTCGGCGGGACGCTGCGATCGCTCGCGACGTTCCTCGGCGCCGGGCGCGTGACGCTGGGCCGCGTGACGCCCGCGAAATGGAAGCCGGCCGTCGCGAAGGCGGTGCGGAGCGCCTGACCGACGCGGCACGGCGCGGCGGGTTGCACGGCCCCCGGAGCGCCGGCCGGGCGAATCGCGCAGCGGCTCCGGGCGCGGCCGGCCCGGACCTGCACGATCCCCTACCCGACGCCCCGGTCCGCGGCTTAGAATTGGGCGGTCCTTCCCCACGAGCGCCGCCGACCCAGGAGTCCCCGCCATGTCGTTCCGTCGCCCGCTCGTCCCGGCCATGGCCGTGCCGGTCCTGCTCGCCGCCGTCGCCCTCGCCGTGACGCTCGATCGCGCGCCGCGGCCGTCCGATCCCGAGGCGCTCGAGCGCGGCGCGCCACGGCCGACGCCCGGCGACTGGTTCTGGGCCCAGCGCATGGACCCCGACGGCACGCTGCCGCAGGAGCGGTACGAGGCGGCGCTGGCGCAGGCGCGCATGGAGCGCGGCCGCAGCCTCGCGGCGGCAAAGCAGGTGGGCGCGCTGGCCTGGCAGGGCGTCGGCCCCTACAACATCGG
Source organism: Candidatus Eiseniibacteriota bacterium (assembly GCA_037917155.1). Classification (GTDB taxonomy): domain Bacteria; phylum Eisenbacteria; class RBG-16-71-46; order RBG-16-71-46; family RBG-16-71-46; genus CAIXRL01. The sequence continues at coordinate 5,075 of JBAIWU010000244.1, read as the reverse complement.
CGGGCGCGTGACGGCCCTCGCGGTGGGACCGGACGGCGCGTTCTGGCTCGGGGCGGCCAACGGCGGCGTGTGGAAGTCGACCGACGCGGGCGTCGACTGGACCTGCGTCACGGACGGGTACCCGTTCTACTCGGTCGGCGCGCTGGCGCTGGACCCCTCGAACCCCGGCACGATCTACTGCGGCACCGGCGAGTCGAACGGCTCGGTGGACTCCTACGACGGCGACGGCCTCTGGCGCTCGACCGACAACGGCGCCTCGTGGACGAACCTCGGCCTCGCCGCGACGGCGCGCATCGCGCGCGTGCTCGTGGACCCGGCCAACCCGGGCCACATCCTCGTCGCGGCGATGGGCAAGCAGTTCTCGACCAGTCCCGACCGCGGCCTCTACCAGACGCTCGACGGCGGCTCGACCTGGACCCGCGTGCTCTACGTGAGCGACTCGACGGGCGTCACCGACCTCGTCATGAACCCGGTGCACCCCGACACGATGTACTGCGCCACCTGGGAGCGCGTGCGCCGGCTCACCTACCGCCGAACGTCCGGGCCCGAGTCGGGCGTGTGGCGCAGCGTCGACCGCGGCAGCACGTGGACGCGCATGACGACGGGCCTGCCGACGCCCACGGACTCCGTGGGGCGCATCGCGCTCGCGGTGGCGCCGGGCCGGCCCTCGACCGTGTACGCGCAGGTCACCGGCGGCGCCAGCCTCGGGTACTACGGCGTGGGCTTCTACCGCAGCACCGACGGCGGCACGACGTGGACGCGCCAGACCTCGGGCGGCTCGTGGAGCAACAACTTCGGCGGCTTCGCGTGGTACTTCGGCGACATCGGCGTCGATCCCAACAACCCCGACCACGTCTGGTCGCTCGGCGTCTCGCTCTACTCGTCCACGAACGGCGGCGTCGCGTGGAGCAGCGTGAGCGGCACCCTGCACGCCGACCAGCACGCCATCTGGATCGATCCCGCGAACAGCCTGCACCAGCTCGTCGGCGACGACGGCGGCTTCTGGTGGAGCACGTCGGGCACGTCCTGGACGCACTCCCCCGACCTGCCGATCTCGCAGTTCTACGACGGCGACGTGCACCCGACGCTGTCGAGCACGATCTACGGCGGGCTGCAGGACAACAGCACGATCATGACCACGAGCGGCCCGTCCGCGTGGACGACGATCCAGGGCGGCGACGGCTTCCACGTGCTCGTCGACCCGGTCAACCCGAGCGTCGTCTTCGACGAGTACCAGTACTGCTCGTACGGGGCGGGCTTCTTCCGCTCGACGAACGGCGGCCCCTCGCAGGGCGGCACGACGGGCTGGGTGTCGACCGACCGCTTCGGCTGGGACACGCCCATCGCCATCAATCCCCGGAACCACAACGTGCTGCTGGCCGGGAGCCAGTACGCCTACCGCAGCACGAACAACGGCCTGAGCTGGAGCAAGATCAGCGGCGACCTGTCCACGAACCCGGTCTCACAGCTCGTCTTCGGGTGCATCACCACGATCGCGGTCTCGAACGCCGACACGTCCGTCTACTACGCGGGCACCGACGACGGGAAGGTGTGGCGCACGCTGGACCGCGGCACGAGCTGGACCGACATCACCGCCGGCCTGCCGGGCCGCTGGGTCACGCGCGTCGTGCCCGACCCGGCTGACGCGCAGGTCGTTTACGTCACGCTCTCCGGATTCACGCAGGACCTGCAGGCGGCGCTCGTCTTCCGCAGCGCCGACCAGGGCGCGCACTGGACGAACATCAGCGGGAACCTGCCGAACGTGCCCGCGAACGACCTCGTCGTCGACCCGACCGACCCGAACACGATCTTCGCGGCCACCGACCTCGGGGTCTGGGTGACGCGGGACCTGGGCGCCGGCTGGTACGCCCTGGGCAACGGCATGCCCCTCCAGGCGGTCTTCGACCTCACGCTGCAGGCCTCGACGCGGACGCTGTTCGCGTTCACGCACGGCCGCTCGGCGTGGTCGCTCGACCTCTCGGGCCTGCCGCCGGCGAGCGTCCCGCCCGCCGCCGCGCCGGCGCTCGCGCTCTCCGCGCCGTGGCCCAACCCCGCGCGGGACGCGGTCCGGATGAGCCTCGCGACCTCGCGCGACGGAACGGCGGAAGTCGTGGTGTACGACATCGTTGGCCGCCGCGTCTCGACGCTGCTCGAAGGCGCGATCGGCGCCGGGCGGCACGAGCTCCAGTGGGATCGCCGCACGGTGAACGGGCGCCGCGCGGGCGCCGGCGTCTACTTCGTGCGCGCGGTCGCGGGCGGCGCGACGCGCACGCAGCGGGTCGTGCTCGTCGACTGAGCGCGGCCGCCGGCGACGCCGTCCGGCGTCCCGCGCGGGCGCCGGCGCGCGACGCGCGTTTCGACCGCTCCAGCCGCGGCCCGAACCTTGCGTGCGTTTCGACCGCTCCAGCCGGGGGCGAAATCCACCCCCCATCGAAATTCCCCTTGGTAATCGCGGCTGCACTGCGCTATACCCACGCACGGCGACGGCGCACGACTCGCGCCCGCTCGAGACCGCTGTTCTCACTGTCACAGGAGGAAGGATCCCCATGGCCAAGATGATGACGAAGACCCAGGTCGCCGGTCACATCGCGACGAAGTTCGAGATCAGCAAGAAGCAGAGCACGCAGATCCTCGAGGAGCTCGCCACGCTCGCGGCCAAGCAGGCCAAGAACGGCTTCGTGTTCCCCGGCGTCGGCAAGCTGGTCGTCGTCAACCGCAAGGCCCGCATCGGTCGCAACCCGCAGACCGGCGAGCAGATCAAGATCCCGGCAAAGCGCGTGCTGAAGTTCCGCATCGCGAAGGCCATGAAGGACGCGGTGCTGAAGTAGACCGCACCGGATCCGAGATGTGCATCGGGGCCACGGCGCCGCGCGCCGGGGCCCCGGACGTTTTCGGGGCGGTGCAGGCGCGCGGGCGCGCGGCCGATAATCCCGGGGTATCGCGGAGACCCACGCATGGACCCCGACTTCAGCGCGCTCGAACGCCTCCCGGACCCGGTGCTCGTGGTCCGCGCCGACGGCGAGACCGTCCACGGCAACCGGCCGTGGCGGGACCTCGCCGCGCGCCTGGGCGTCGAGCCGCGGCTCGTGGCGGTGTTCGGGTCCGCCGTGCGCGCGCCGCTCACCGATGCGCTGCGCGACGGGCGCGCGAGCCTCTTCCTGCCCCTCGCGGTCGGCGGCGACGCGACGAAGGGCTTCCGCCTGACCGTGCTCGCCGACCCGGGCGACGGCACGCTCGCCGTGCAGCTCACCGACCTCTCCGAGGAGGTCGCGTGGCGCCACCAGCTCTTCCTGCGCAACAGCGAGCTGTCCGTGCTCAACGACATCGGCATGGCGCTCTCGGGCACGCTCGAGTTCGACTCGCTCGCGCAGCGCATCTGGGAGCAGACCGGCCGCATCACGGACAACGCGAACTTCTTCATGGCGCTGCACAGCCGCGACGGCGGGAAGGTGGGCTTCCCGATCTGGGTCGAGGACGCGCAGGTCGTCGCGCCCGGCGACTCGGCCCCGTTCGGCGAGGGCGTCGCGAACCACGTGCTGCTGTCGCGCCAGCCGCTGCTGCTCGACGGCGAGCTTGCCGCGGGGCTCGCGCCGCTCGGCATCGCGCCGCCGGCGCGGCCGTGCGCGGCGCTCGTCGCCGTGCCCATCCTCTCCGAGGGCCAGGCCGTGGGCGTGCTCGCGCTCATGGAGCCCGCGCTGCGTGGCCGCTTCGGCCGCCACCAGCTCGGCATCCTGAGCATCGTCGCGACGCAGGCGGCGTCCGCGATCCGCACTGCGTGGATGTTCGAGGCGATGCGCCTCGCGTACGACGAGCTCGCGAGCACGCAGACGCGGCTGCTCGAGTCCGAGCGCCTGCGCGGCGTCACCGAGACGGTCGGCATGCTGAACCACGAGGTGAACAACCCGCTCGCGACCATCGTCGGCACGGCGCAGATCCTGCTGCGCCGCGGCGACCTCGAGCCCGAGACGCACGAGCGCGTCGCGCGCATCGTCGACGCGGCGAAGCGGATCCAGTTCGTCACGAGCAAGATGGCCACGCTCATCCAGGCCACGTCGCGCCCGTACCCGGGGCAGATGTCGATCCTCGACGTGGCCCGCTCGGTCGCGCGCGAGGAGCCCATGCCGCCGGGCGGCTCGATCGAGGCCGCGATGCGCGTGATCCGCGAGACGCTGCCGGGCCAGGCGCCGCCCGAGCCCGGCGCCGGCGGCACGCGCGCCGCCTGAGCCCGCGGCGCGGCGCGCGCGATTGCGGAGCGCGCGGGCGCTCTGGCACAGTGCGGCCGTGAGCCCGACCCGCACCGCCCCCGCTCCCGTCCCGGTCTGCGCCGCCGCGTGATGACGCCCGCGATCGTCGTCGAGGGCCTCTCCAAGAGCTACCGCGGCGGCGCCGTGCGCGCGCTCGAGGCCGTCTCGTTCGCCGTCGAGCCGGGCGAGACCGTCGGCGTCATCGGTCCCAACGGCGCGGGCAAGACGACGCTGATGGGCTGCCTGCTCGGGTTCCTGCGGCCCGACGCGGGCCGCATCGAGGTGGAGGGCCGCGCGCCCGACGACCTCGCCGTGCGCGCCGCGACGGGCTACCTGCCCGAGCGGCTCGTGCTCGACCGCTGGATGCGCGGCATCGACTTCCTGCGCCACCACCACGCGCTCGCCGGCCTGCCCGCCGCGACGCGCACCGCGGACTGCGACGCCGCGCTCGAGCGGATCGGGCTCGAGCGCGCCGCCGGGCTGCAGCGCATCGGCCGCTACTCGCGCGGCATGCTGCAGCGGCTCGCGTTCGCGCAGGCGCTGCTCGGCTCGCCGCGGCTGCTCTACCTCGACGAGCCGATCTCGGGCGTGGACCCGGCGGGCGTCATGCTGTTCCGCCGGCTGCTGGGCGAGATGTCGCAGGGCGGCGTCACCGTGCTCCTCAACTCGCACCAGCTCGCCGAGGTCGAGCGCGTGTGCACGCGCGTCGTGTTCGTGCAGAAGGGGCGCATCGAGTCGATCGAGACGCTGCAGGCCGGCGCCGCGCACGCGCGCGTGCTGCGGGTGCGGCTGGCCGCCGGCGCCGGCTACGCGCCCGGCGGCACCGACCTC
>JBAIWU010000243.1:0-2362 GCA_037917155.1 Candidatus Eiseniibacteriota bacterium | reverse complement strand
GCGACGTGCTCGAGGAGCGGCGCTCGACGCTGCGGGACGCGGGCGCGTGAGGATCGTCCACGTCTACCCGGACTACTTCCCGCCCGTGCGCGGGGGGATCGAGCAGACGGTGCAGGCGGCGGCGATCGGCCAGGCGCGGCTCGGGCACGACGTCACCGTGCTGGTCTCGGCGAGCGGGGGCCGCCGCTCGTACGAGGAGCGCCTCGAGGGCGTGCGCGTCGTCCGCGTCGCCGAGTGGGCCCGCCTGTTCTCCTCGCCGATCTGCCCCGGCTTCCCCGCGGCGCTGGCGCGACTGCGGGCCGACGTGTGGCACCTGCACTACCCGAACCCGCTGGGCGAGGTGAGCTGGCTGCTGCGCCGGCCCGCGGGGGCGCTCGTCGTCACCTACCACTCCGACGTGGTCCGCCAGCGGCTGGCGATGCCGCTGTACGGCCCGCTGGCGCGCCGCCTGCTGGCGCACGCCGACCTCGTGCTGCCGACCTCGGACCGCTACGTCGAGCTCTCGCCGTACCTGCGCGCCGTGCGGGGGCGCTGCCGCGTCGTGCCCCTGGGCATCGACCTCTCGCCGTTCGAAGCGATGGACCACGATGGCGAGTCCGCGCGCGCGCTGCGCGAGCGCTACGGCGGTCCGTTCGTGCTCTTCGTGGGCCGCCTGCGCTACTACAAGGGGCTCGACGTCCTGCTGCGCGCGATGGCCGGGGTGGACGGCCGCGCCGTGATCGTCGGCGACGGCCCCATGCGCGCGCCGCTCGAGGCGCTGCACGCCGATCTCGGGCTCGGCGCCCGCGTGCGCTTCGCCGGGTCCGTCGACGACGCGGAGCTGCGGCGGCACCTCGAGGCCGCCGACGTCGGCGTGCTGCCCTCGACGCACACGAGCGAGGCGCTCGGCCTGGCGCTGGTCGAGTACCTGGCGGCCGGCGTACCCGCCGTGTGCACGGAGCTCGGCACCGGCACGACGTTCGTCAACCGGGACGGCGAGACGGGACTCGTCGTCCCCCCGGGCGACGCGCCCGCGCTCGCTGGGGCGCTGCGGCGACTGCTCGGCGACGAGGCGCTGCGCGGGCGCCTCGGGGCCGCGGGGCGCGAGCGCGCGCGCGGCGTGTTCTCGCGCGACGCGATGGTGGCCGCCTACGTCGCGGCCTACGAGGAGGCGGTCGCGCGCCACGCCGTTCGCGCCTGAGGCGCGGGCACGCGACGCGTCAGCGGCCGGCGCCGCCCACGATGCGCGGGTAGGCGTCGCCCGCGTCGTACTCGAGCGGCGAGCACTCGATCGCCTGCGCGTACTCGAGCGCGGTGAACGCGTGCGCGCAGCGCGGCTCGATCACGATCACGTCGCCCGCGCGCAGCTCGGCCTCGGCGGCCTCGCCCGTGTCGATGTCCTCGAACACGCCACGCAGCCGGCCCTTGACGACGTAGAACGACTCGCGCTTCCTCGCGTGCCAGTGGTTGCCGCGCCACGCGCCGGTGCCGGGCAGGAACTCGAGGTAGGCGATGAAGCGCCACGGCCCGCCATTGAAGACGGGCGCGGCCTCGCCGGCGGCCATGCGGATGCGCACCCCGTCGAGCACGGGGGCCGACGGGGGCTTCTCGAGCACGGGCAGGCTGCGGATCGAGACCTTCGCGATCACGTCGGCGGGCCGCTCAGCCGTTCTTCGGTTCCCACACGTCCGCGAGCACGCAGTCCCAGGGGAACTTGAACTCGTCCGCCGGGTCGTAGACGTGGCTCTGGCAGTTCACGACCAGCACCTCGGGCTCGCTGAGCGCCTTCCAGCCGTGCATCAGCCCCGGCGGGATCTTGACCAGGCGCGGCCGCAGGCTGCCGAGGAAGAGCGTGTTCACGTGCCGGAACGTGGGCGAGTCGGTCCGCACGTCGGCGATGCTCACCTGCAGCTTGCCGCGCGTCACCGTGAAGTGGTCCGTGTGCACCTGGTGCAGGTGCCAGCACTTCACGACGCCGTAGTCGGTGGCGCTCTGGTAGATGTGCTCCACGGCCTCGAGCCCGTCCTTCATCCACGGGCGGCTGTAGAGCTCGGTCACCTCGCCGCGGCCGTCGAGGTTCACCTTGAGCTCGCGCACGATGACGCCGTGGATGGTCGCCCGGCCGGCGGGCTGCACCTGGAAGTCGAGGCTCCTGAGCCAGTCGACGGTGACTTCGTGGGCCTTCATGCGAAAGCTCCCGCTCGGAAGGGGTCGTGGACGGAGCGCCGGCGAATGGCGCGAGTTCTTAGCACCTCGTGCGGCGCGAGGCAATCTCGCTTCGTACGGCCCGCGCGTTTGACGCACGCCCGGCCGGACCCTAACCTGCGCTGCCGATTGTGCTCCGAGGCCTGCGCGCGCCGCGCGGCGGGCCCTGACGGTATGG
>JBAIWU010000242.1:0-8422 GCA_037917155.1 Candidatus Eiseniibacteriota bacterium | reverse complement strand
GCACTTCGTCCGCTACGCCGATCCGCACTGGCACCTGCGGCTGCGACTGCGGCTGGCGCCGGGCGCATCGGCGGGCGCGGCGCTCGAGCGGCTGCACGCGGCGCTCGAGGCGCCGCTCTCGGACGGGCGCGTCTGGCGCGTGGCGCTCGACACGTACGAGCGCGAGGTCGAGCGCTACGGCGGCTCCGCGGGCATCGAGGCCGCCGAGGCGGCGTTCGAGGCCGACAGCGACCTCGTGCTCGCCCTGCTGCCCGCCTGGCGCGGCGACGCCGGTCGCGAGCGGCGCTGGCTCGATGCGGCGACGTCGCTCGTGGCGCTGTTCGCGCAGGCGGGGCTCGCGCGGGCCGAGGCCATCGCGCTCGCCCGCGACGCGCGCGAGCGGCTCGCCCGGGAGCTGGGGGCCGACCGCGCGTTCGAGCGCCGGCTCGACGAGCGCTTCCGCGCGCGCCGCGCGCCGCTCGAGGCGCGCCTCGCGCCCGATGCCGGCGCACCGGAGGGCTGGAGCGACGCCGCCGGCCCGCTCGCGCGTCGCGCCGACGCGCTGCGCGATTACGCCGCGCTCGCCGCGGACGGGCGACTCGCGGGCGGCTGGAGCGCGATCGTGGCGAGCCTCGCGCACATGCACCTGAACCGCGTGTTCCGCGGCGCGGCGCGCGCGCAGGAGATGGTGCTCCTCGATCACGTCGCGCGCGTGCTCGAGGGCCAGGCCGCGCGGAAGCGCCGGTGAGCACACTCGAGAGCATCGCGGCGGGATCGCCGCAGGGTCGGGCCGCAACCGTGGTCGCGCGCGGCGGAACGCCAGGGCGGCGTCCCGCACGCGCGGCCGTCACGTCACAGGAGGAATCATGGCTTCCGCTCCGTCCGTCTTCACGCTGAACCGCGAGACGCTCCGCCAGCTCGACGCGCAGGGGCAGCCCCAGGACGCGCGTTACCCCACGACGACGGTGATGACGAAGTACACCTGCACCTGCTGATCCCGGCCGGGACCGGCAGGCGCATCCGCGACGGGCGGGCCCCACACCGCCCGCCCCGGGCGCCCCGGCCGCGCGGCCGGAGCGCCGGTCGGGGCGGCTAGCGCACCACGGCGAAGCGCTGGCTGCGCGTCACGCCTCCCGCCCCGAGCCGCGCGAAGTAGACGCCGTCGGCGACCGGATCGCCGGCCGCGTCGCGCACGTCCCACGCGACCGCGTGATCGCCCGCGGTCATCACCTGCGCTGCCAGTTCGCGCACGAGCCGACCGTTCACGTCGTAGATCGCCAGCGACACGGCGGCGTCGCGCGGCAGGCCGAAGCGCAACGTCGCGCCGGCCCGGGCCGGGTTCGGGCTCGGCGCCGCGAGGTAGACGGCGCGCGGCGGACCGCCGCCCCCCACGCCGGACGTGCCGGAGGGCGTCACCAGCGCGAAGCCGCTCTCGTTGCCGTGCACGTCGATCGCAGAGAGCTTGTAGAAGCTGCCCGCGGCGCCGGTGTCGGTGTAGCCCGTGTCGGTCTGCGCGGCGACGAGGCTCGACGCGCCGGGCACGAAGCTCGCCGTCGTGCCGCGGTAGAGGCGGTAACCGAAGAGGTCGGGTTCGGTGTTGGCGCCCCAGTGCAGGTGCGTCGCGCCCGCGGAGTAGTTCGCGGTGAACGGCGCCGGGACGGCGGGCGCGAGGTTATCGATCGAGTAGCCCGAGTCGGGCGCGGAGTCCCAGAAGGGCGTGCCCGACGCCGTCTCGGCCTCGACGCGCACGCGCGTGAGCGGATTGGCCGAGGACGTGGAGTCCGACGTCGTATGGACGACCACGCTGTAGCCCGGGTAGCCGCGCGCCGGGACGTCCGAGACCCACTCCCAGTAGACGACGCCCACGGCGGTGGGCTGGGCGCGCAGCAGCCGGCCGCCGGGGGCCGGCCGCGGATCTCGGGCGCCGAGCACGGTGGCCGTGCGCGCCAGGAACGCCGCCGCGCCGCCCGGCACCTCGCGCCAGATCGAGTAGCGCGCGATCGGGTAGTCGGGGCTCGCGTCGAGGTAGCTCGCGGTCCACTGCAGCGAGACGGCACCGCCCTGGTCGTTCGGCACGTCCGCGAGCTGCGTGATGGCGGGCGAGGCGTCGCCGAGCGCGCCGAAGCGGTCCACCCGGTTCGCGAACAGGTCGTACGTCGTTCCGTTGCTCCTGCGGTCGCTCCAGACCACGATCGCGCCGCCATTGCCATCCGAGGCGCAGACAGGGTCCCACATCACCGTCGGCGCTTCGCCCACGGCCACCGGCGTTCCGTGGTTCCACAGCGGGGTGACCGACGGATCGAACGCCTGGCACGCGGCTTCGTATGGGGACAGCGGGTTGTACGCGATCACGACGCTTCCGTCCGCCTGCGGGGCCATGGAAGCGCCCACGGAGCTGTTGAAGTAGTTCCAGATCAAGTACCCGGTTGTCGAGGGGTGCGTGACCCCTCCTGCGTCGACGCGGGCGAGCGTCCAGGAGTACGGGTTGTTGACGCCCGTCACGCACTGCACCCAGGCGCCGCCCCGGGCGTCCGACCCGAGCGCGGTCAACGTGCTGCTCGTGTTCAGGGAGGGCTGCACGTCCGCGGTGCCGATGACCGCGCCCGAGGAGTTGACGTAGTAGAGGAACTGGTAGGAGATCGTGGCGTAGAAGTCGCAGCCGATGATCGCTCCCCCGGCCCCGTTTCCCACCACATGGGCGTTGCGCTGGTTGTTCACCAGGCCCGAGATCTGCACGCCGGCCCCCGCGCCCCACGGACGCTGCCCGCCCGGCCCCAGCCGCTGGGCCCAGATGAGGCCGTTGTTGCTCGCGTCGAGGTTCTCGTAGGCGATGAACGCGTTGCCCGAGCCGTCCGGCGCGATGTCCGGGTGCTGCTGCGGATAGAGCGCGGCGTTGATGACGACGCCGTTGACCGCGAAGCCGCCCGCGAAGCCTCCCGACGGCAGGACGCGGGTCGCGTACACGTCGTAGTCCGAACCCGGCGTGTACTCGAGCGTCCACGTGACGTAGATGCCGCCGGCGCCGTCCGCGCACGCCCTCGCCTGGTACTGGTTCTTCGTGCCGCTCGTGAGCGCGAGGCCGTTCAGTGGCCAGCCGGGCGCGACGGCGCCGTTCGAGACCAGGCGCTGGGCGTAGACGTTGTCGTTGCCGGAGCGAGCGTCGTTCCAGACGATGTAGAGGTCGCCGGCCGTGCCCGGGACCAGCACCATGCCGCCCCGCACGGACCCGACGAATCCCGTGCACACGGGCGAGCCATCCGCCTGCCATCCCGCCACGAGCGCGCCGGCGACCACGTGCGTGGCATAGATGTCCCAATTGCCCGCGCGCGAGTCGATCCATGCCACGAACGCGCCGCCCGATCCGTCGGAGACGGTCACCGCTTGGACCTGGTCTCCGGCCGCCGCGCTGACCGTGGCAGCGGCGAACGGGCTCGTGGGCCACGCCGCGGCCGCGGGCGCGACATGGACGACGGCTCCGAGAGTCGAGAAAGCGGCGGCGAGCAGGAGCTTGGACATGCGGCCTCCGGATACAAGCGGATCACGGGCCGTGGGGCTCTGTCGCAGATCAAGTGTAGCATCGGGGCCGAGCGGGCCGGGCCGCTTCCGTGCGGAGCGGACCTCGCTCGCGAGCCGCGCGGGCGGGGGTTGGGAACGGCGTCGCATCGGGTCTTCCGCCGCGCGTGCGAACACAGACCAGCCCGATGTCGAACGCCAGCTCGGCTCATTGACAAAGTAAGATTCCAGACCCTTGGCGGATATGGTCCTCCGACGACGAAGCCCCACGCAGGCGGTTCACGTGGAGGGTGTCATGAGAGGCCTCGACGCCAGGCTGAGGATCATCCTGTTCGCGACGTTTGTGGCCCTCGCGCCGGGAAACGCGCGAGCGGACTCGGGGCTCCACTACGCGTATCTGCTCCAGTGGGGTTCCTCGGGAACCGCCACCGGGCAGTTCCACTCGCCGTGCGGTGTCGCGACCGATGCGTCCGGGAACGTCTACGTCGTGGACGTCGGCAACAGCCGCGTGCAGAAGTTCTCCAGCACAGGCGCGTTCATCACCACCTGGGGATCGGGTGGCGTCTACCCGGGCCAGTTCAACGGTCCCCGCGGCGTGTCCGTTGCCCCGGGCAACCAGGTCTACGTCGTGGACAGCGGCAACAGTCGCGTCGAGGTGTTCTCCAACACGGGCGGTTACATCGGCCTCTTTGGAGCGCCAGGGGACCTGCCTGGCTATCTTGCCTATCCTTCCGGGGTGGCGAATGACGCCCTTGGCTATTGCTACATCGCCGACACCGGCAACAACCGCCTCGCCAAGTATACGGACTCCGGCACGTTCGTTTGGGATCGAGGAGGAGTTGCCAGCGGGACCGCGCCCGGTGAGTTCAATGCTCCCCAGGGAGTGGCGTGCGATGACTCGGGCAACGTCTACGTGGCGGATACGGGCAACAATCGCATCCAGAAGTTCACCGTGTCGGGCGCCTTTGCCACGATGTGGGGTTCCTATGGTTCCGGCAACGGCCAGTTCAACTCCCCCCGCGCGGTGGCGATTGACGACTCGGGTCGGGTCTTCGTCACCGACGGGGTCAACAACCGCGTCCAGGTCTTCACCCGGACGGGCGGCTACCTGACCCAGTTCGGGTCAGGAGGTTCCGGCAACGGGCAGCTCGGCAGTCCCTGGGGAGTCGCCACGGACGCCGCTGGCGACGTCTACGTTGGGGACACGAACAACAATCGCATCCAGGAATTCCACCCGTGCCCGCTGCCTGTCATCACCTCGGATCCCGGGAGCCAGGCCGACGTCGTCGGCAGCGCGGCGGTCTTCAAGGTTTCCGCTACCGGCACGTCCCTGACGTATCAGTGGCGGAAGAGCGGCGTGCCCATTGGCGGCGCGGTCGATTCGACCTACCTGATTGCATCGGTGGCACCGGCGGATTCCGGTCTGTACGACGTGATCGTTTCCAACGCCTGTGGCGCGGATACCAGCAGTGCCGCCGCCCTGTCGACGTTCAGTGCCGATTGCTTCGCTTCAACGTGGGGCTCGTATGGGCTCTCCAATGGGCAGTTCGACCTCCCCTACGGCGTCGGCACGGATGCGAGCGGCAACGTCTATGTCGCAGACACCGGGAACGACCGGATCCAGAAGTTCACGAGCTCGGGCACATACCTCACGCAGTGGGGTTCATACGGCAGCGGTAGCGGACAGTTCCGCACCCCGGTCGGGGTCGCCGCAGACGACTCGGACAACGTCTACGTGACGGACTACGCGAACGACCGGGTCCAGAAGTTCACGAGCTCGGGTGCGTACCTTGCGCAGTGGGGCACACTCGGCAGCGGCAATGGCCAGTTCAACGGCCCCGTCGGCATTGCCACGGACGACTCGAACAACGTCTACGTGACGGACACCTACAACACGCGCGTCCAGAAGTTCACGAGCTCGGGTGCGTACCTGACGCAGTGGGGCTCGGCCGGCACCGGCGCGGGTCAGTTCAACACCCCCGTCGGCATCGCGACGGACGCAGCGGGCAACGTCTACGTGGCGGACGAGATCCTGTCGACGGTCCAGAAGTTCACCCGCATGGGCACGTACCTGACCCAGTGGGGTTCGTACGGCACCGCCGACGGGCAGCTCAATTACCCCTACGAAATCGCGACGGATGCCGCCGCCAACGTCTACGTCGCTGACGCCCACAACAACCGTATCCAGGTGTTCACCGACCGCGGTCTGTACATCACCCAATGGGGCGCCATTGGCAATGGCGATGGGCAGTTCGACGAGCCCCTGAGCGTCGCGACGGATCCCTTCAAGGACATCTACGTCGCGGATTACGGCAACCATCGAATCGAGAAGTTCAGCCCGTGCGGCTTGACCGCCTGCGCCCCCGTGCCGCCGGACCTTGTGGGCTGGTGGAAGCTGGACGGGGACGCCTCGGACGTCCTCGGCCGTTACCCGGGGAGCGTAATGGGTGGCGGTGGCTCGTTCGTGCCGGCCGAGGTGGCACAGGGGTTCCGTCCCGATACCGCCACGATCGTCGCGATCCCGAATGCTCCGGCATTGAACCCGCCCCAGTTCACCGTGGACGCCTGGGTCAAGCTGGACTCGCTTCCGGTCGGCAACCCCGTGGTCGTGTGGAAGGGAGATTCCGGGGGACTGAACGTGTCGTCGCCGTTTGCGCTGGAGATCTACGGAACCAGCCAGTCGCCGGCCCATGTCGGGCAGGCGGTGGTGACCGTCGGCGATGGAGTCCAGTTCCAGGAAGTGGACGCGAACGTCGTCGCGCCGGTGGGCGCGTGGGTCCACCTGGCGGCGACGGCGGACGGGGCCCGCCTGAACCTGGACCAGGACGGCGTGGTCGTCGGCTCGGCCGCACAAACCGTGACGCCGGCCCCGAGCGGCTATCCACTCCAGATCGGCGGGACGATCGCGCTGTCGTGGCCAAACTCCTTCACCGGGATCATCGACGAGGTCGAACTGCACGCCGCCGCCGCCGACTCGCAGGCGATTCGGATGATCTTCAACGCCGGCCCCGCGGGGAAGTGCGCCGGCGTGGCGGCCGTGGCCGCCAGTTCCCCGCCGCGGGCGCTCTCACTCACCTCGGCTCCTAACCCGTCCATGGGGAACGCCTCGTTGTCGTTCTACGTTCCCCAGCCCGCGTTCGCGTGGCTGGACATCTTCGACGTCGGCGGGCGGCGCGTCGGGCGCCTGGTGAGCGGACGGCTTGTCGTGGGCGAGCAGCACGTGTCGTGGACCGGCCGTGACGCCGACGGGCGCCAACTCGGCGCCGGCGTCTACTTCGCGCGACTGCGGGTCGGAGGCGCCGTCCGTACGACGAGGCTCGTGGTGCTCGGCCACTGACCGCGCCGGTCGTTGCGGGAAGCGCCAACAACCGGCTTCTTCGACGAAGTCATCGCCCTCCCGAGTCGCCACGAGGCCAGAGCACCCACGAGGAATCGGGTACTCCGCTCCCCGTGGTCCCGGGCCTGCCGCAGCAGGCCGAACGCCCCCGCGGGTCGTAACCCGCAGGGGCGTCGGTCATTCGAAGGGCGCGGCGCGATCGATCGGTGTGTATGGCGGGGTTGACGGGACTCGAACCCGCGACCTCCTGCGTGACAGGCAGGCGTTCTAACCAACTGAACTACAACCCCGCGCGGACGCGGGGGAGTCGAGCCCACCGCGCCGAAGCCGGGGGAAAGTAACCGCAGCGACTGGCGCTGTCAAAGCGCGCGCGCCACGCTCAGTACAGCCGATGCACCTCGGTGCCCGCGTAGTAGTGCGCGAGGATCTCCCTCGCCTTCGCGCCATCGCGCGCCATCGCGAGCGCGCCCGTCTGGCAGAGGCCGACGCCGTGGCCCGAGCCCGCGCCGCTCGCCACGATCTCGACCGGGTGCCCGGTCGCGTCGCGGCGAACGCCGATCTTGAAGAGGTTCGAGCGCAGGATCGCCCCGCCGTTGCCGGGCCGGCGCAGCACCTGTCGGATCGAGTACGCGGGGATCTCGACCGGGCCCGTGCTCGTGTCGATGCGCAGCCGCCACACGCGCCCGGAGTGCGAGCGCGATTCGACGCGCACGTCCTGGATCTCGCCGAGCCCCGCGGCCGGCAGCGGCACGTTCTGCGTGGGGGCCCAGCGCGCGACCGTCGCCGCGAACTGCTCGATCGGCCAGACCTCGCGCCAGCGGTACTGCGGCGAGAGCGCGCAGTGGTCGCCGTCCCCGGCGCCGCGGTCGGCCACGCTGACGAGGTAGCCGCGCGGGTCGGTGGGCCAGGCCTCCCACACGTCGGCGGTGATGCCGCCGCAGGTCGAGCAGTAGTTCGCGCGGATGGGCGCACCCTCGTAGAGGCTCGCCTCGCCGCGCGTCGACTCGACGCAGCGCGTCGCGAGCGGTCGCTCGGCCTCGGTGGGTCCGTAGACCTGGTCCTCGACGGTCCCGTAGAGGTCGAAGCCCTCCGCGCCGCGGCGCCCGCGGTAGAAGAGCGAGTAACTCCGCGCCGCGATCGCCTGCGCGCGCCCGGCTTCGAGCAGCGAATCGCGCAGCGAGCCGATCTCGCCCGGCACGACGCCCAGCAGGTAGCGCTCGAGCGACACGCGCGTCGCGAGCGTGAGCCTGCCGCGCGGGTTGAGGAAGAGCTTGAAGCGCCCGCGCCAGTGGCCGCCGTTCCACGCGAGCCGCGCGCCGTCGCCCGCAACGAGCGAGGGGCCGCCGAACCACAGCGTGTCGCGCGCCTCGAGCACCGCGAGCGGCACGGCGCGCGGCTGGCCCATCGGCTCGACCAGCACCTGGGCGCCGGAGACGCGCAGCCGCACGGGCTCGCTCACGTCCTCCGATCGCTCGGTCCCGTCCGGCGCGCGCCACGACAGCGTGGCCGAAGACGCGGGCGCCACGACGAGCGTCTCGCGATCCACGGCCAGCCCGATGTCGAACGCGGGCTCGGCGTCGAGCCGGTACGGCG
>JBAIWU010000241.1:0-1665 GCA_037917155.1 Candidatus Eiseniibacteriota bacterium | reverse complement strand
TACGACACGGTGGTCGGCGAGCGCGGCATCAAGCTGTCGGGCGGGCAGCGGCAGCGCATCGCGATCGCGCGCGCGATCCTGGCCGACCCGCGCATCCTGATCCTCGACGAGGCCACCTCGAGCCTCGACAGCGAGAGCGAGGCCAAGATCCAGGACGGGTTGCGGCGGCTGCGGCACGGCCGCACCGCGTTCGTGATCGCGCACCGGCTCTCCACCATCCGCAGCGCCGACCGCATCCTGGTGATCGAGCAGGGTGAGGTGGTCGAGCGCGGCACGCACGACGAACTGCTCGCGCTGAACGGCCGCTACCGCGAGCTGTACGACCGCCAGTACAAGCTCGAGCTCGACCGCTTCATCAATCCCGGCGAGGACTTCACGCCCGAGCCGCCCAAGGTCGAGATCCCGTCGAGCGCGGGCGCCGGGCGCGGCCTCGGCGGCTGACGGAGCCGCGCCCGGGCGATGTCCCCGCTCGCGATCGGCACGCGCCGGCACCGCACCCGCCGCGCCCTGAGTCTGCTCGGCGCGGCGGTGCTGCTGCTCGCTGCGCTGGCGGGCGGGTTCCGCGCGCGGCTGATGCGCTTCCGCGCGCTCGCCGAGAGCGGCCCGGCGTGGTCGTTCCCGGCGCGCGTCTATTCCGACGCGGTCCGCTTCACGCCCGGGGCGGTGATGCCGCTGCGCGACCTCGAGGCGCAGCTCGCGGCACGCGGGTACGAGCCGGCCGACGCGCCGCTCGCGCGGCCGGGCACCTACGACGAGCGCGGACCGTTCGTCGAGGTTTGGGCGCGCGGGTTCGCGCCCATCCCCGGCGCGCGGCCGCTCCAGACCCCGCGGCATCTGCAGCTCACCATCGCCGGCGGCCGGCTGGTGCGGATCGAGCCGCTCGACGGCGGCGCGGCGATCGCGCTCGGCGCCGACACGCCGGCGCCCGGCCTCGAGCCGGTGCTGATCGGACGCATCTACGACAAGGACCGCGTGCGGCGCACCTGGGTGCCGCTCGCGCGCGTGCCGAAGGTGGTGCGTGACGCGATCGTGGCCGCCGAGGACCGCCGCTTCCGCGGCCACATGGGCCTCGACCTGCGCTCCAACCTGCGCGCGCTGATGGCCAACCTGCGCGCGGGCGGGGTGCGCGAGGGCGCCAGCACCATCACGCAGCAGCTCGCGCGCGGGCTGTTCCTGGGGCCGCAGCGCACCGTGTCACGCAAGCTGAGCGAGATGGCGTACGCGCTCGGTCTCGAGCTGTTCCTGAGCAAGGACGAGATCCTCGAGATGTACCTCAACTCGGTGTACTGGGGACGCGCCGACGGGCTCGGCATCGCCGGCATCGCCGAGGCGTCGCGGTTCTACTTCGACCGCCCGGTGGACTCGCTCGGGGTCGCGGAGGCCGCGCTGCTGGCGGGGCTCATCCCCGCGCCCAACGGCTCGTCGCCGTTCCGCAACCCGCGCATGGCCCGTGTCCGCCGCGACGCGGCGCTGCGCGAGAGGCTCGGCGCCGGCGTGATCGACGCGGCGACCGCCGCGCGCGTGCGCGCGACGCCGCTGCCCGATCACCCGGGCGGCGCCGAGCCCGAGCGCTTCCCCTCCTACCTCGGCGCGGTGCGCGAGGCGCTGCTGGCGGATCGCTCGCGCCCGCGCGAGGCGATCGAGACGCACGGGCTGGTGGTGCTC
>JBAIWU010000240.1:0-2727 GCA_037917155.1 Candidatus Eiseniibacteriota bacterium | reverse complement strand
GCCGTGAACGCGCCGCCGATGTACCAGCCGCCCGCGCCGTCGGGGGCCATCGCGAGCACGTTGCCGTCGACGCGCGGCCACGTTCGCGGGACGGCGCTCAGCGAATCGATCGGCACGAAGCCGCCGGTGTTGGCGCCGACCCAGCCGAACGCCCCACCGATGTAGAGCGTCGTGCCCGAGCGTGTCGCGGCGTAGACCGGTCCGTCCGTCATCGGGAACCGGGGATCGGCCTGCTGCGCGCGCACGGGAGCCGCCGCGACCAGCGCGCCGAGCAGCAGCGCGAGCGGCCGGGGGAGCGTCGGGCGGGCGAACGATCTCAGGGGCATGGGCGCGGGTGCGGGCACGGGATCGCGACGGAGCCGGGGCGGGCGCGCGAGCCGCACGCGCCGGCGGGGCCGGCTCCAGGACCGCACAAGGCTACCGCGTCCCCGGCGCCGGCCTCAACGCCCGGGTGCGCGCCGCGCGCGGCGCAGACCGCCCGCGCGCGGCGCACCCACGGCGCCTAGAGCCTCTCGACCAGCACGGCCATGCCCTGGCCGCCGCCGATGCACGCCGAGGCGATGCCGAAGCGCTTGCCGCGGCGGCCCAGCTCGACGAGCAGCGTGTAGATGAGCCGCGTGCCCGTGGCGCCGAGCGGGTGGCCGAGGCCGATCGCGCCGCCGTTGACGTTCACCTTCTCGCGGTCGAGGCCGAGGTCCTTCTCGACGGCGAGGAACTGGCCCGCGAACGCCTCGTTGATCTCGAACAGGTCGATCGCGTCCACCGCGAGCCCCGCGCGCTCGAGCACCTTGCGGATCGCGGGAGCGGGCCCGATGCCCATGTGCGCCGGGTCGACGCCCACGTACGACCAGTTGCGCACCGCGCCCATGGGTTTGCGGCCCGCCGCCTTCGCGCGCTCGGCCGTGGTGACGACGAGCGCCGCCGCGCCGTCGACGACGCCGCTCGCGTTGCCGGCGGTGACGAACGACTCCGGCCCGAACGCGGTCGGCAGCGCCGCGAGCTTCTCGATGGTCGTGCTGGGGAAGAGGTGGTCGTCCTTGTCGACCATGATGCTCTTCTTGCCCATCTTCACCTCGACCGGGACGATCTCCTCGGCGAAGCGGCCGTTCGTGTTCGCCGTGTTCGCGCGCTCGTGCGAGCGCAGCGCGAACTGGTCCTGCGCCTCGCGCGGGATGCCGTACTTCTTCGCGAGGTTGTCGCTCGTCTGCGCCATCATGAAGTTGCACACCGTGTCCTTGAGCGAGACGAACAGCGCGTCCTCGAGCACCGGCCCCGGGCCCAGGCGCAGGCCGCCGCGCGCGCCGCGCAGCACGTGCGGGGCCTGGCTCATGTTCTCCATGCCGCCCGCGACGATCCACGACGCCTCGCCGAGCTGCAGCAGGTGCGCCGCGCTGACGACGCTCTGCAGGCCCGAGCCGCACAGCCGGTTCACGGTGAGCGCGGGGCACTCGGTGGCCAGTCCGGCCTTGAGCGCGACGTGGCGCGCGCCGTAGAGCGCGTCGCCCGAGGTCTGCAGCGCGTTGCCCATGACGACGTGGTCGATGTGCGCGGCCGGCACGTCCGCGCGCTGCAGGGCGCCGCGGGCGGCCGCCGCGCCGAGGTCGAGCGCGGACACGCTCGCGAGCGCGCCGCCGTTGAGGCCGTCGCCGCGCTTGCCGCCGATCCACTCGGCCATGGGCGTGCGCGCGCCGGAGACGATGACGACTTCGGGAAGGGCGTTGGACACGGAAGGACTCCTTCTATGGAACGAGTGGACGCGTGACGCGGGTCCGCGGATGGACGTCGGGAGCCTGCAGCGTGGACGGTAGCAGAGAGGGCGGCGCCGTCAACGCGGCCGGGGGCGGGCCCGTGTGGCGGCGCGGGCCGCGCGCGGGCTAGGATGCCGCTCCACGAAATCGCACACCGAGTACCTGTGGATGAACGTGCCCGCGCGGCGGGGGTTCGTGAACATCACGCGCGACGTCGCCGCCGCGGTCGAGAAGTCGGGCGTGCGCGAGGGGCTCGTGCTGGTGAACGCCATGCACATCACCGCGAGCGTGTTCATCAACGACGACGAGCCGGGGCTGCACGGGGACTACGACGCCTGGCTCGAGGCGCTCGCGCCGCACGCGCCGACCTCCCGGTACCGGCACAACGACACGGGGGAGGACAACGCCGACGCGCACCTCAAGCGCCAGGTCATGGGCCGCGAGGTGGTCGTGGCGATCACGAACGGCGCGCTCGACTTCGGGCCGTGGGAGCGGATCTTCTACGGCGAGTTCGACGGGCGGCGCCGCAAGCGCGTCCTCGTCAAGGTGATCGGCGAGTGAGCGGGGGCGAGGTGCGCGTGCGCGCGGTGGCGCCGGCCGACGTGCCGCGCGTGTGGGCGCTCGTGGGCGAGCTCGCCGCGTTCGAGAAGCTCGAGGACATCCTCACGGGCTCGGCGGAGAAGCTCGCGTCGGCACTGTTCACGGAGCCGCCGGCGCTCTACGGGCTGGTCGCCGAGCGCGAGGGCCGCGTCGTGGGCTACGCGCTCTTCCACTTCACGTTCTCCTCGTTCCGCACGAGCCGCCGCCTGTGGCTCGAGGACCTCTACGTCGAGCCGGGCGCGCGCGGCAGCGGCGCCGGCGCGGCGCTGCTGCGCGCGTTCGTGCGCGAGGCGCTCGCGCGGGGCTGCCATCGCGTGGACTGGGACGTGCTCGACTGGAACCCCGCGCGCGCGTTCTACGAGCGCATGGGCGCGGTGCC
>JBAIWU010000239.1:0-2679 GCA_037917155.1 Candidatus Eiseniibacteriota bacterium | reverse complement strand
ACGTCCCGGGACCGTTCATCCGCGTCCGGGTCGGCGACACGCTCGAGCTCTCGCTCAGCAACAACCCGAGCAACGGCATGGCGCACAACATCGACCTGCACGCGGTGACCGGCCCCGGCGGCGGCGCGGCGTCGTCGTTCACCGCGCCCGGCGCCGACGCGCGCCGGCCGCCGGCCCGGGGAACGGGCCAAGTCGTTGCGACGACGTTCTCGGGCACCCCCGGCGGGCCGGGCGCATCCATCGGCACGCCGTATGACCGCCGTCATGCCCGCGGTCCCCACGATCGCCGATGCTCCGTGGTGTCGCGATCGGTCGTCCCGATCCCATCCATCCGTCCCGGAGGCCCCATGACGTCCCCCCGTCGCCGCATGGCCCACCCGTCGCCCCGCCGCCTCCTCGTGCTGGCGCCGCTGCTGCTCGCCCTCGTCGTCGCCGCGGGGTGCGGCGGCGGCAGCGAGCAGGTCACCGGCAGCGAGGAGGCCGTGCTCACCGACGCGCCCAACGTGCCGCCCCCCATCACCCGCAACCACCCCACGAAGGTCATCGTGCGGCTCGAGACCCGCGAGCTCGTCAAACGGCTCGCGGACGGCGTGGACTACACGTTCTGGACCTTCGGCGGCTCGGTGCCCGGCAAGTTCATCCGCGTGCGCGTCGGCGACGTGATCGAGTTCCACTTGAGCAACAACCCGAACAACCGGATGCCGCACAACATCGACCTGCACGCGGTGACCGGCCCCGGCGGCGGGGCGGCGTCGTCGTTCACAGCGCCCGGCCACACGTCGACGTTCTCGTTCAAGGCGCTCAACCCGGGACTGTTCGTCTACCACTGCGCGACCGCCCCGGTCGGCATGCACATCGCGAACGGCATGTACGGCCTGATCCTCGTCGAGCCCCGGGGCGGGCTTCCGAAGGTGGACCGCGAGTACTACGTCTGCCAGGGCGAGGTCTACACGAAGGGGAGCAACGGCGAGCCCGGGCTGCAGCCGTTCGACATGCAGAAGGCCGTGCGCGAGGACCCCGAGTATGTCGTCTTCAACGGCGCCGTGGGCGCGCTCACGGGCGAGCACGCGCTGACCGCAAAGGTCGGGGAGCGCATCCGGCTGTTCGTGGGCAACGGCGGGCCCAACCTGACCTCGTCGTTCCACGTGATCGGCGAGATCCTCGACACCGTTTATCCCGAGGGCGGCACGCCCCCGATCCACAACGTGCAGACGACGTCGGTGCCGCCCGGCGGCGCGACGATCGCGGAGTTCCGCGCCGACGTGCCCGGCACGTTCATCCTCGTCGACCACGCCATCTTCCGCGCGTTCAACCAGGGCGCGCTCGCCCAGCTCAAGGTCGAGGGCCCCGAGGACAAGATCATCTATTCGGGCAAGCAGTCCGACGAGGTCTACAAGCCCGAGGGCGCCGCGATCCAGACCGTGGGCGAGGCGCCCGTGCAGGCGCCCGCCGCCAACAAGGCCGAGCGCATCGCGCGCGGCGACCGCGTCTTCCACAACGTCTGCGCGGCCTGCCACCAGCCGAACGGGCAGGGCATCCCGGGCGCGTTCCCGCCGCTCGCGAGCTCGGACTTCCTCAACGCCGACAAGCCGCGCGCCATCGGCATCGTCTCGGGCGGGCTCACGGGCCGCGTGGTCGTGAACGGCAAGGAGTTCAACAGCCAGATGCCCGCGCTCGGGCTCTCGGACGAGGACGTCGCCGCCGCGCTCACCTGGGTCTACAGCCAGTGGGGCAACAAGGGCTACGACGTGACCGCCGCCGAGGTGCACGCCGTGCGCGCGGCGAAGCCCGCGGGAGGCGGGCAGTGATCCGCGGCGGCCGGGGCGCGGCGGCGGTGCGTGCAGCGCTGGGGGCGCTGCTCGCGGCCGGCGTCGCCACGTTCCCGGCCGCGTCCGCGGCGCGGGCGGACCTCGTGCCGGTCCCCGGCGGCGTCTACCGGCCGCTCTATCGCCAGCCGGCGGGCGCGGCGCGCCTCGAGCGCCGGGCGGCGAGCGTCCGCGTCGCGCCGTTCCTCATGGACCGCCGGCCGGTGACGAACGCGGAGTTCCTCGCATTCGTGCGCGAGCACCCCGGGTGGCGCCGGTCCCGCGTGTCGCGGCTGTTCGCGGATACGGGCTATCTGGCGAACTGGCGCTCCGACCTCGATCCGGGGCCCGGCGCGCCGCCGAACAGCCCCGTCGTGCGCGTGTCGTGGTTCGCCGCGCGCGCGTACTGCGCCGCCCGTGGCGAGCGCCTGCCCACCGTGGCCGAGTGGGAGCTCGCCGCGATGGCCGACGAGCGCTCGCGCGACGCGACCCGGGACCCGCGGTTCCTCGACCGCGTCCGCGACGCGTACGAACGGCCCGCGCCGGCGGTGCTGCCGGCGGTCGGCCACGGCTGGCGCAACGTCTACGGGATCGAGGACCTGCACGGGCTCGTGTGGGAGTGGACGCTCGACTTCGACTCGGCGCTCGTCACCGGCGAGTCGCGCGCGGACGGCACCGTGGACGGCAACCTCTACTGCGGCGGCGGCGCTTCGAGCGCGGCCGACTTCCGCGACTACGCGGCCTTCATGCGCTTCGCCCTCCGCGGCAGCCTGGAGGCCCGTTACACCACCGCGAACCTGGGCTTCCGCGGCGTGCGCGACGCCGCGCCGGCGCCGGTTCGCAAGGAGGCCTCGTGAAGCGGATGGGAATGACG
>JBAIWU010000238.1:0-3672 GCA_037917155.1 Candidatus Eiseniibacteriota bacterium | reverse complement strand
CGCGGACCGCGACGCCGTGCGCCTGCGGCTCGGCGACCCGGCGGTGGTGCGCTTCGATGCGCTGCCGGGGCGCACGTTCGAGGGGCGCGTGAGCGAGATCGGCGCGGCCGCCGATCCGGTCACGGGCACGTACCGCGTCGAGGTCGCGCTGCCCGGCGCCGCGGAGCTGGCGAGCGGCCTGGTCGGCGCGGTCGAGATCCGGCCGCGCGCCGAGGGCGTGCTGGCGCTCGTCCCGGTCGAGTCGCTGCTGGAGGCCGACGGCGAGCACGCGCTCGTCTACACGCTCGAGCCCGGCGGCCGCCGCGTCGAGCGGCGGGCGGTGCGCATCGCGTTCGAGGCCGGCGAGCGGATCGCCGTGCGCTCCGGCCTCGAGGGCGCGACGGCGGTGGTGACCGACGGCGCGGGCCGGCTGGACCCCGGCGACCGCGTGGAGGTGGGGCGATGAGACTGACCGCGTTCTCCGTCCGCAACTGGCAGTTCACGGTGGTGCTGTTCACGCTGCTGGCGGCGCTGGGCGTCGTGGCGTGGACGACGATCCCGCGCCTCGAGGACCCGCCGCTCGACTTCCCGGTCTACAGCGTGATCGCGGTGCTGCCGGGGGCCAACCCGACCGACCTCGAGCGGCTGGTCGTGAGCGAGGTTGAGAAGAAGCTCGACGGCCTCGAGCACGTGAAGAGCCTCAAGAGCCTTGTCCGTGACGGCGTCGCCGTGACCACGGTCGAGTTCCAGTCCGACCAGGACCCCGAGCGGAAGTACGACGAGGTCGTCCGCGAGGTGAACGCGCTGCGGCCGAGCCTGCCCGCCCAGCTCGTGCGGCTGGACATCGAGAAGGGCTCCACGCTCAACGTGAACATCCTGCAGGTGGCGCTCGTCTCGCCGACCGCGTCGTACCGGACGCTCGACTCGCTGGGCGAGGCGCTGACGGACCGGCTGCGCGCCGTGCCGGGCGTGCGCACGGCCGAGCGCTGGGCGAGCCCGAAGCGGCAGGTCGACGTCGCGGTCGACCTCGGCCGGCTGGCGGTGCTGCGCATGCCGCTGGGCGAGCTGCTCGCGGCGATCGGCAGCGAGAGCGCCGACATCCCGGCGGGCGGCGTCGAGACGGCGCGGCGCCGCTTCACCGTGCACGCCTCGGGCAGCTACGAGACGCTCGACCAGGTCCGCCGCACGGTCGTACGCGGCGCCGGCGACGGCCTCGTGCGCGTCGGCGACGTGGCCGACGTGCGCTGGGGCTACGCCGACTCGACGTACCGGGGCCGGTTCGACGGCCAGCGCGCGACGTTCGTCACCGCCCAGCAGCAGAAGGGCACCACGATCATGGCCGTGCGCGCCGCGGTGGCGAAGGAGCTGGACGCGTTCCGGCCCGCCCTGCCGCGCGGCGTGCGGCTCGCGTGGGCGTTCGACCAGTCGCGCAACGTCGAGCACCGGCTCGCGCGGCTGGGCGAGGACTTCCTGCTCGCGATCCTGCTGGTGGCGCTCACGCTGCTGCCCCTGGGCTTCCGCGCGGCGCTCGTCGTGATGATCTCGATCCCGCTCTCGCTGGCCATCGGCCTCACCGGCATGCACTGGGCGGGCTTCACGCTCAACCAGATGACGATCGTCGGCATGGTGATCGCGCTCGGGCTGCTCGTGGACGATTCCATCGTCGTGGTCGAGAACATCATGCGCTTCCGCCGCGAGGGCTGGTCGCTCCGCGAGGCGGCGATCCGCGGGACGGGCCAGATCTGGGTCGCGGTGCTCGGCGCGACCGCGACGCTGCTGTTCGCGTTCCTGCCGCTCATGTTCCTGCCCGGCGGCCCGGGCATGTTCATCCGCTCCCTGCCGGTCGCGGTCGTGGCGACCGTGCTCGCGTCGCTGTTCGTCTCGCTCACCATCGTGCCGTGGCTCTCCTCGCTGCTGCTGGGCCGGACGGCGGACGCGCACGGGAACCGCGTGCTGCGCGCGTTCGACCGCGGCATCCACCGCACGTACGCGCCGCTGCTCGACCGCGCGCTGCGCCGGCCGGGCCGGACGCTCGCGCTGGCCGCGCTCGTCGTGGCCGGCGCGTTCGCGCTCGTGCCCGTGGTCGGGTTCTCGCTGTTCCCGAAGGCGGAGACGCCGCAGTTCCACGTCGACATCACCGCGCCCGAGGGCGCGAGCCTCGCCGCCACGGACTCGGCCGCGCGCTTCGCCGAGCGTGCCCTGGCGCGCCGGCCGTGGGTGACGGCGGTCTACACCTCGATCGGCCACGACAACCCGCGCGTCTACTACAACGTCACGCCGCGCGTGGACGATCCGCGCGTGGGGCAGCTCTTCGTGCTCGTGGACCGCTACGATCCGCGCCGGACGGCGGCGCGGCTGGACTCGCTGCGCGCCGAGCTCGCGGCCTACCCCGGCGCCGAGCTGGCCGTGCGCGAGTTCGAGCAGGGCCCGGCCATCGACGCGCCGGTCGCGCTGCGCATCGAGGGCGCCTCGCTCGACACGCTGCGCGACGTCGCCGCGCGCGTGGAAGCGCTGCTCCGCGGCACCCCGGGCACGCAGTACACGACGAACCCGATGCGGCTCTCGCGCACGGACCTGCGCGTGGACATCGACCGCGAGAAGGCCGGCCTGCTCGGCGTGCCCACGGTGGAGATCGACCGCACGGTGCGCCTGGGGCTGGCGGGCCTGCAGGCGGGCACGCTGCGCGAGGGTGCGGGCGACGAGCGGCCCGTCGTGCTGCGGCTGGCGCCGGGCGGCCGGCCCGCGCCGGCCGACCTCGAGCGGCTCTACGTGGGCGGCTCGCGCGGCGGGCTGGTGCCGCTCGGCCAGCTCGCGAGCCTGCGCTTCGAGCGCGCGGTGCCGGAGATCCAGCGGAACGACCGCGTGCGCAGCGTCACCGTGACCGCGAACGTGGGCACGGGCTACGTGACGGACCGCGTCACGCAGGACGTGCTCGCGCGGCTCGCGACGCTGCGCGTCCCGGCGGGCTACCGGATCGTGCCCGCGGGCGAGATCGAGAGCCGCCAGGAGAGCTTCGGCGGCATCGGCGGGGCGATCCTGGTCGCGCTGTTCGGCATCCTCGCCATCCTCGTGCTCGAGTTCCGCACGTTCCGCAGCACGCTCATCGTGGCCTCGGTGATCCCGCTCGGGATCGCGGGCGGGATCGCGGCGCTGTTCCTGGCCGGCCAGACGCTCTCGTTCACCGCGACGATCGGCTTCGCGGCGCTCATCGGCATCGAGATCAAGACGAGCATCCTGCTCGTCGACCTGACGAACCAGCTCCGCGCCGCGGGCATGAGCGTGGACGACGCGGTGCGCCGGGCGGGCGAGGTGCGCTTCCTGCCCATCGTGCTCACGAGCCTCACCGCGATCGGCGGCCTGCTGCCGATCGCGCTCCAGGCCAACGGCCTCTACTCGCCGCTCGCGTGGGTCATCATCGGCGGCCTGGTCTCGAGCACGCTGCTCGCCCGCATCGTGACGCCGGTGATGTACCGGCTGATCGCGCCGCGGATCGGCGCCGCGGACGAGCGGCCCGTGGAACCCGCGGCCGCGCTCGCGGCCGAGCCGGCGTGAGCCGTCGCACGCGGGGCGCGGCGCCCCTCCCGGCACCGCGGCCCGCGGTCGGGCTCCGGCGGGATAACGCGCCGGCCGCGGACTCGGCCCGATGGGGCGGCGGTCATCGATCCGTCCCGCACGCGCTTGCCCGCCGGCGGC
>JBAIWU010000237.1:0-3545 GCA_037917155.1 Candidatus Eiseniibacteriota bacterium | reverse complement strand
GTCCCGCGCGAGGTCGGAGCCCGGGGCCGCGCCGCGCGCGACGACGACGACGCGCTGGCCGCGCACTTCGAGCCGCGCCGGCTCGCACGCCTCCGCGGGCGAGAGGCCCGCGCCGACGGTCCGCAGCCCCGCCGCGCGGCAGGCGTCGAGCGTGGCGCGCAGGCCCCGCTCCGCGGCGTCCATCACGTGGTTGTTCGCGAGCGAGACCACGCGCACGCCCGCGGCCGCGAGCCCCGCGGCCACCGCGGCCTCGTGCCAGAAGCCGGCGGTGCGGCCGCGGCGCAGCCACGCCGGCTCGGCCACGGGGAACTCGAGGTTGGCGAAGCCGAGGTCCGCGCCCCGGAGCACTCCGGCGACGGGCTCGAGCAGGGCCGCGTACCCCGCGCCCCGCGCGCGCTCGCGCGCGCTGCCCACGAGGCCGACGTCGCCGACCGCCCCGATCGCCAGCCGCACCGCGCCCGCTGCCTCGAGCAGTCGCACGCCGTCCTCCCGTGGCTCGTCCCGCGCCGCCCCGCCGCGCGCGCCGGCCGTGCCGGCCGCGCCGCACGCGGGCCTCCATCGCATTCGCGGCCGCAGGATAGCGGTTCGCGCGCGCGGCCGTCAGGCGATTTCGCCCGCGGCGGGCCGCCCCGCCTCCGCCGTTGCCCGGCCGCGACGGCGCTGCTAGCGTGCGGCCATGAGCTTCGCCCCCATTCGCGCGCAGCGTCTTTCACGGGCGCGCACCGCGCTCGCGGAAGCGGGCGCGGACTGGATGCTCGTCCCGGCCTCGCCCGACCTGCGCTGGCTGACGGGCGCGTCGGCGCGCGTGACCGAGCGCCTCGTGGCGCTCGCGCTGTCGCGCGCGGGCGAGCCGTTCCTCGTCGCGCCGCGGCTCGAGGCCGACCCGCTGCGCGAGGCCTGTCCCGAGCTCGAGATGCTCGTGTGGGACGAGCACGAGGATCCGCTCGCCCGGCTGGTCACGCGCGCCGGGCTCGTCGAGTCCTCGCGCGTGCTCGTGGGCGAGGGCCTGCGCGTGCCGCACCTGCTGCGCCTGGCGGCCGCGGCGCGCTGCGCCCCCGCGGCGGCCGTACTGGGACCGCTCCGGGCGGTCAAGGACGGGCACGAGCTCGAGCACCTCGCCCAGGCCGCGCGGCACGCCGACCTCGTCGTCGAAGAGGCCGCGGACCACGCCCGGCCCGGCATGACCGAGCGCGCGCTCGCCCGCTTCGTCGTCGAGCGCTTCGAGTCGCTCGGCGACACCGACCCGTGGGTGATCGTCGCGTCCGGGCCGAGCTCGGCCAGCCCCCACCACGCCAGCTCCGACCGCCCCATCGCCGAGGGCGAGGTGCTCCTGCTCGACCTCGGCGCGTTCACGGACGGCTACGCCTCCGACATCACGCGCACGTATTTCCTCGGCGAGCCGCCCCGCCAGGTGCTGCGGACGTGGGAGGTCGTCAACGAGGCGCGCGCCGCCGGGATCGCCGCGGCGCACGCGGGCCGGCCGGCGCAGGAGGTGGACGCGGCGGCGCGCGCGGTGATCGAGGCCGCGGGGCTCGGGGCGAACTTCACGCACCGCACCGGGCACGGCCTGGGCCTCGAGGTCCACGAGCCGCCCTACCTCGTGCGCGGCAATGCCGCGCCGCTCGCCGCCGGCAACGTGCACAGCGTCGAGCCCGGCATCTACCTGGCCGGGCGCTGGGGCGTCCGGCTGGAGGACATCGTGGTGGTCGGCGAGGGCGCCGCGCGCCGGCTCAACCAGGCCCCGCTCGACCTGCGGCCGCCCCGGATGCGCGCGTGAGCGCGTCGCGCGCGGCCACGCTGCCGGCCGCCGACGCGGTTCTCGAGGGCCTCAACGACGAGCAGCGCGAGGCGGTGACGCACGGCGAGGGCCCGCTGCTCATCGTGGCGGGCGCCGGCACGGGCAAGACGCAGGTCATCACGCGGCGGATCGCGTGGCTCATCGCCAGCCGCCGGGCGCGCCCGGAGCAGATCCTCGCGCTGACGTTCACCGACCGCGCCGCCGCCGAGATGGAGTCGCGCGTCGACCAGCTCGTGCCGTACGGGTTCGTCGGCGCGACGATCGCGACCTTCAACGCCTTCTGCGATCGGCTCGTGCGCGAGCACGCGGTCGAGCTGGGCCTGACGAGCCAGCTCCGCGTCGAGTCGCAGGCCGAGATCCTCGTGTTCCTGCGCGAGCACCTCTTCGACCTCGGGCTCGAGCACTACCTGCCGCTCGGCAATCCCGACGCGCACCTGCGCGCGCTGGCCGCGGTGTTCGACCGCGCACGCAACGAGGACGTCTCGCCCGAGCGCTACCTGGAATTCGCGCGGACGCTCGCCGGGCAGGCGGGCGGCGATCCCGAGAAGGCCGACCGCGCGGTGCGGGAGCTCGAGAAGGCGCGCGCATACGGCAGGTACGAGACGCTGATGTTCGAGGCCGGCCGGGTCGACTTCGGCTCGCAGATCCGGCTCGCGCTCCGGCTGCTGCGCGAGCGGCCGTACCTGCGCGGCGAGTACCAGGACCGCTTCCGCTGGCTGCTCGTGGACGAGTTCCAGGACACGAACCACGTCCAGTTCGAGCTCATCCGGCTCCTCGCCGCGCGCCACCGCTGCGTCACCGTCGTCGGCGACGACGACCAGAGCATCTACCGCTTCCGCGGCGCCAAGGTCGAGAACCTGATGGAATTCCTCGGCGCCTTCCCGGGCACGCGCGAGGTGCTCCTGCGGCGCAACTACCGCTCCGGGCAGTCCATCCTCGACCACGCGCACCGGCTCATCCGGCACAACGACCCGGACCGGCTCGAGGCGCGGCGCGGTTACGACAAGCGCCTGCTCGCCGAGCGCACGGACGGCGACGGCGCGCGCTTCGAGGGCGCCGTCGAGCACCGCGCGTTCCAGACGGCCAGCGACCAGGCCGAGATCGTGGCCGGCGAGATCGCCGACGCGGTCGAATCGGGCGACGCGCGTCCCGGCGACTTCGCGATCCTCGCGCGCGCGCACAACCACCTCGACCCGTTCGCGCTCGCGCTCAAGTCGCGCGGCGTGCGCTTCCGCCGCGTGGGCATGCGCGGCCTGTACGCGCGTCCCGAGGTGCTGGCGTGCCTGAACGCGCTGCGCTCCGTCGCCGACCCGGACGACGGCGCCTCGGTGTACATGGTGCTGGGCGATCCGCTGTTCGGCGCCGATCCCGTGGACCTGGCGCGCCTCGGCGCCGCGGCGAAGAAGTCGCACCGCGGCCTGCTGCGCGTCGCGGTCGCGGCGGCCGGGCAGGATCCGGAACTGGCGCCCGCGACGCGCGACGCGGTGCGGCGCTTCGCGACGCTCCACCGCGAGCTCGCCGCCGCGGCCGTGCAGCGCCCGACCTCCGAGGTGCTGTACGCGTTCGTGCACGGCAGCGGCATGCTCGACGCGCTCGTGCGCGACGAGAGCTCCGAGAACCTCGAGCGCGCGCAGAACCTCAACCGGCTCTTCGGCATCGTCTCGCGGGTCGGGCCGCTGCTGAGGCGCGACCGCGTCGACCAGTTCGTCCCCCACCTCGACCTGCTGATCGAGATGGGCGACGACCC
>JBAIWU010000236.1:0-1695 GCA_037917155.1 Candidatus Eiseniibacteriota bacterium | reverse complement strand
GCCCGCCCCAGCGCCACAGGATGGCGCCCGTCACGCGGTCGATCTTCGTGATCTCGCTCATGTGCCGCGACGAGAGCAGCAGGTTGCCGTCGCCGTCCACCTCGAGCGCGTTGCCGTGCACGTAGTCGATGGCGAACGCGGTGAGGTCCTGGTTGATGCAGTCGGTGATCTGGAAGTGGTCCCAGCTCCGCCACTGGAAGACGACCTGCTTGTCGGCGTCCTGCTCCTGGATGACCAGGCCGGTCACGGTCGCCTGCGCCTGTCCCCCGGGCACGACCTGGGACATGTCCACGGTCTCGGGATCGTAGGCCATCATCAGCGCGTGGCCGTTGGGCAGCAGGCGCAGCTCGTGCAGGTTGATGGCGTAGCCGTTGCCGCACGTCCACTGGCCGACCGGCGTCAGCGTGGAATCGAGCACGACGTAGGCGGAAGGCGTCGGGTCGTAGTAGGTGTACTGGCCGTTGTCCTGCCGCCGGAAGTCGAAGCACGTGTTCGGCATCGCGCGGTACCAGACGGGCGCGCCGTAGTCGTCGAGGATCATCAGGTACGCGCCGACGCTGTCCGACGAGGAGATGTTCGCCGCGAGCAGGTAACCCGGCGCGGTGGAGCCCTGCGGCCCGCCGCTGGCCACGGGGAAGTTGCCCGGCAGGCTGTCGAGGATCCCGTAGCGTCCATCGCGCCGCGCGGGCGAGGACGGCGGCAGCGGCACATGGCCCGGCGGGGTCTCGAGCTCGGGCCACGCGGGAGGGGCCGGCGGGATGCTCGCCGCGACCTCGAACGCGAACGTGCGCGCCGGTCCCAGCACGCCCGGCTCCGGCGCAGCCGCGGCCGCCACCGTCACCGTCACCCGCTCGCCCAGCGCGAACGGCTGGCGCGGATGGAACAGCAGCGCGTCGCCGTCGCGCGAGAGCCGCGTGGTCCCGGCGTGGACGCCGCTCGCGGAGCCGGTCGCGACGACGAGGCCCTCGAGCGTCCCCGGGCCGAGCGCCGCCGGCGCGTCGTAGCGGACGAGGATGGAGGTCTCGGGCCGGACGTAACGGGCGCCGTCCACGGGCGAGAGGGCGACGACGCGGGGCGTGGCGGTGGCGGGACCGGCGAGGAGGACGAGCGCGAGCGACGCCAGGAGCAGGCTCCCGGGCGCCGGAGAGGCGGAGCGCGACACTGGGCGGTTCTCCCGTATCGAGGGTGCGGGCACCGCGGCCGGTGGACAGGGCGGCCTGACCGGCTCCATCGTACCATCCGATCCGCGTCCCTCGCGCGGGGTCTTCCTCTCGTCGCCCGGGCGCCCGGGGGCGCCGGGCGCCTTGCCTCCGGGCCGGCCCTCCCGTATATTCCCCCGGCTCTGTTTCGAGTCGACGCTGCCCCGTATGCGCCCGGTTCCAGGCCCCGAGGCCGGCGGCCCGGCGCGGGTTCACACGAGGAGATTCACATGGCGAAGTGCTCCGTCTGCGGCAAGCTCCGCATGGCCGGCCAGAACGTCAGCCACGCGAACAACGTCACCAAGCGCTCGTTCAAGCCGAACCTGCAGGAGGTTCGCGCCCTGGTCGACGGCCGCCCCCGGAAGGTCATGGTGTGCACGCGCTGCCTGCGCAGCGGCAAGGTGAGCAAGGCCGTCCGCGGCCGCCGGCTCGTGGGCGCCGTCGCCTGACGTGACACCCCGCCGGCGAGGCCGGCTCGGCACCCGTCCCGCGGGGC
>JBAIWU010000235.1:0-2800 GCA_037917155.1 Candidatus Eiseniibacteriota bacterium | reverse complement strand
GCTCGTCATGCCGGACGAGTACGTGCAGCTGCCCGGCTGGAAGCGGGGGAGGAGCTGATGGCGCCGCGCGTCGGCATCGTCGGCGCCGGCCACTGCCGCTTCGGCAACTCGAGCGAGTACGACCTCGTCGACGTCATCGCCTATTCCGCGAACGAGGCCTTCCGCGACGCGGGCGGCCTGGCGTTGCGCAGGCACGTCGACCAGGTCTTCGTGGGCAACATGGCGGGCGGGCTGTTCAACCGCCAGACGTCGGTCGCCTCGGCGCTCGTGAGCCGGCTCGACATGGAGCCGTGCCCGGCCGAGCTCATCGAGAACGGGCCGGCCTCCGGGGCGAGCGCGATCCGCATGGGCTACATGGCCATCGCGGCCGGCATGGCGGACGTCGTGCTCGTGGCAGCGGGCGAGGTCATGCGCACGGTGTCCGGGTGGGAGGCCACGGACATCGTCGCGACCATGGCCCACCACGACGCCGAGTACAACATGGGGCTCACGCTGCCCGGCTTCGCGGGCATGTTCACGCGCCTGTACATGCAGAAGTACGGCATGACCGAGCGCGACCTCGCGCTGGTCGCGGTCAAGGACCACGCGAACGGGGCCAAGAACGTGTACGCGCACGTGCAGATCCCGGTCACGATCGACGCGATCGCGGACGGCCCCGAGGCCGACGTGGTGAACAACTACGTCGCCGAGCCGCTGCGCATGTACTCGACGTGCCCGATCACGGACGGCTCGGCGGCGCTCATTCTCGTGAACATGGACTCGCCCAAGGCGAAGCTCTTCCCCCGGGCCCCGGTGCGCATCGCGGGGATCGGCGCCGCGACCGACACGCACTGCGTCCACAACCGCAAGGACCCGCTCGTGCTCGACGCGGTGCGGCGGTCCGCGGAGCAGGCGTACGCCATGGCGGGCGTCGGCCCGAAGGACATCTCGGTCGCCGAACTGCACGACGCGTTCGTGATCTTCGAGCTGCTCAACAGCGAGGAGGTCGGCTTCTTCGAGCGCGGCACGTCGTTCCTCGGCGTGCGCAGGGGCGAGACCGAGATCGGCGGCCGCATCCCGATCAACACCTCGGGCGGCCTCAAGGCGAAGGGCCATCCGGTGGGCGCCACGGGCGTCTCGCAGGTCTTCGAGCTCGTGCGCCAGCTGCGCGGCGAGGCGGAGGAGGGCCGGCAGGTGAAGGACCCGAAGTACGGCATGGCGGTCAACTTCGGCGGGTTCGGCAACAACGTCATCACCACCATCCTCGCGAAGGAGTAGGGGCCACCGATGATCGATTTCAGCGTGTACGGGGAACAGACGCCCCACATCAGCGGCTACAAGTGCCTCACGTGCGGCACGATCTACTACCCCGCGCCGATGGTGTGCCGGACGTGCGACGCGATCCGCGACCCCGTGACCGGCAGGGGCTGGGAGGCATTCGACCTCGAGGGCCCCTGCACCCTGCTCACGTGGACGCGGGTGTGGAACCTGCCGGAGGGATTCAACCGGAAGTACCTGATGTTCGGGATGGTCGAGTTCGAGAACGGCCTGCGCGCGTCGGGGCGGCTCGAGTGCGACGGCGATCCGGTGATCGGCGCGAAGCTCACCGCGCGGGCCGAGGAGGCCGACGAGCGGCCGGGCCCGCCGGTCAAGGTGTTCGTGTTCTCGTGACGGAGCGGCGATGGCGGACGAGAACCTGAGCCGGGACATCTACGCGACGCTGAGCGAGCGCATCCTGGCCTTCGAGTACCCGCCGGGCCACCGGCTGACCGAGGAGGAGCTGTGCGCGGAGTTCCGCGTCAGCCGCAGCCCGGTCCGCGAGGCGCTCGGCCGGCTCGTCGAGAACGGGCTCGTCGACAAGCGGGCCCGGCAGGGGTACTCGGTCCGCCGCGTCGACCTGCAGGAGATCCACGAGCTCTACGACGTGCGCCTCGTCCTCGAGCTGGCGGTGGTCCAGTCGCTCTGCGCGAGCGGCATGGACCCCGACGCGCTCGAGCGGCTCGAGGCGTACTGGCGCGGGCTGTTCGCCGCGCTGCCGGACATGGCCGGGCCGCTGGCCGACGCCGACGAGGCGTTCCACGAGGTGCTGGCCCGCGACGCGGGCAACCGGGTGATGCAGCAGCTCCTCAAGTACGTCGACCAGCGCATCCACTTCGTGCGCCGCGCGGACATCACGAACCCCGATCGTCTGCGCACGACCTGCATCGACCACCTCGAGATCCTCGCCGCGATCCGCGCGCGCGACGCCGACCGTGCCGCGGACGCGGTGCGGCGCAACATCGAGTGGGGCCGCTCGAACGTCGAGGCGGCACTCAAGGACGCCCTGATCCATGCGCACCGGATCCACTGAGCCCGGGCACCGGACCGCCGTCGCGGTCGGGCCGGACGTGCCGCGGGGCGCGTTCGCGTTCCGCGTGCACTCGGCGTTCGCGCGCGCGCTGAACCTCGCGGTGGAGGGCCGGCGCGCGCTCGTGACGCTCGTCGACGCCGCGGCGGACGCGCCGCCGCAGGGCATCCGGCTCGCGACGCGGGAGCGCTTCGACGCCTGGCCGCTCGCCCCCGGCGACACCGGCCGCCGCGAGGCCGATGCGCTCGTGTTCGACGCGCCCGCGTTCGGGCAGTCGATCCGCGTCGAGCTCTCCAGTGCGCTCGAGGCGCGGCGGGAGGCGGCGCCGCGCATCGACTCGCGCCACGCGGCGACGCACGCGGCGTGGGACGCCTGCGCGGCGCGGCTCGAGGACCTCCAGGCGGAGAAGGGCGCGGACCTGCGCCTGGGCGCGATCCTCGGCGCGCGGCCGGCGCCGTCGCCGTCCGGCGCGCG
>JBAIWU010000234.1:0-5354 GCA_037917155.1 Candidatus Eiseniibacteriota bacterium | reverse complement strand
CGCGACGCCGGCCGGCCACCGCGGCGATCCCCCGGCACGAGGGCCGAATGACCCCACCGGCCAGCCCCTCGGTTCCGGTGTTCCCGCTTCCGGACGTGGTGCTTTTCCCGCACGCCCGGCTGCCGCTGCACGTGTTCGAGCTGCGCTACCGCACGCTCGTGCGCGACGCACTCTCGGGCGAACGCGTGCTCGCGCTCGCGACGCTCAAGCCGGGCTGGGAGCGCGACTACCACGGCAGCCCGCCGTTCCACGACCTGGCGTGCCTCGCGCGCTTCGAGCAGGTCGAGTGGCTGCCGAACGACTGCTACGAGCTGCAGCTGCTCGGGCTCGAGCGCGTGCGCCTCGGGCGCGTGACGCGGGAGTTCCCGTACCCCTCGTGCGCCTGGGAGCCGCTGCCGCCCGCGCCGTTCGATGCCGCCGACCCGCTCGCGGCGATGGAACGCCGGGCGCTGCTGGACGCGGCCGCGGGGCTGATGGCGCGGGGGGCCGGGGCGTGGGCGACCCCGCCGGTCACCTCGGCGGACGCGCCCTTCGAGGCGATCGTCAACACGCTCGCGCAGGGGCTGCGCATCGGCACGGCCGAGCGCCTGGAGCTGCTCGCGATCGACAGCGTGTTCGACCGCGCGCGCCGGCTGCACGAGCACCTGGCGTGGCTGGCGCGCACGCCGCGCGCCGATTCCGGCGACGTCGGGCGCAACTGACCCGGCGCGGGGCGCCGCGGCCGCCGAAGTGATGCGCTGCTTCACGTGACGGCGGGCGGAGTCCCCCGATCCCACATCCCACCGCACGATCCACAGCGCATCCTCCGGCGGGCGAGCCTGCCGCGGGGTATGCGAAACCATGCACCGTGACGGGGGGTAGGGTGCTCGAAAACGAAGCCGTGGGCGCGCAGCCGGGGGGAAGTGGCCGGCGTGACACGAGGGGGCCCTCGACGCATCGAGACTATTACAGATGCCGCCGGCCTATCAATAGTCCCGGCGGATGCCGGGACGGGCACGAACGCGGCGATTCGCCGCCCGCTCGCAGCGGCAACGGGTTGGCGGCGCGCGCGCCGCGCGGCTAGACTGCCGTCATGCGATTTCCCGCCGAGCCGTTCCGGATCAAGGTGGTCGAGCCGTTGCGCCGGGTCAGCCGCGACGAGCGCGAGGCGCTCATCCGGGAGGCCGGTCTCAACATCTTCGCGGTACCTGCGGAGAGCATCTACGTGGACCTGCTCACCGACAGCGGCACGTCGGCGATGAGCGACCACCAGTGGGCCGGCCTCATGGTCGGCGACGAGTCGTACGCGGGCAGCCGGAACTTCTTCCACTTCCGCGACACCGTGCGGGACATCTTCGGGTACGAGCACATCATCCCGACCCACCAGGGCCGCGTCGCGGAGAACCTGTTGTTCTCGACGGTGCTCAAGCCCGGCGACATCGTGCCGAACAACATCCACTTCGACACGACGCGCGCGAACGTCGAGCACCAGGGCGCCGAGGCGGTCGACCTGGTCGTGGACGAGGGCCTCGATCCGGTCGCCCCGCACCCGTTCAAGGGCAACCTCGACCCCGCCAAGCTCGACCGGCTGCTCACGGAGAAGCGCGCGCACGTGCCGATGGTCATGATCACCGTGACCAACAACTCGGGCGGCGGCCAGCCCGTCTCGCTCGCCAACGTGCGCGCCGTGCGGGCGGTCTGCCAGCGCCACGGGGTGCCGCTCATCTTCGACGCCTGCCGCTTCGCGGAGAACTGCTACTTCATCCAGCAGCGCGAGAGCGGCTGCGCGAACCGCTCGGTCGCCGACATCGCGCACGAGCTGTTCTCTCTCGGCGACGGCTGCACGATGAGCGCGAAGAAGGACGGGCTCGTGAACATCGGCGGGTTCCTCGCGCTCAACGACGGCGACTGGGCCCAGCGCGTCACGAACCTGCTCATCCTGATCGAGGGCTTCCCGACCTACGGCGGGCTCGCGGGCCGCGACCTCGAGGCGATCGCGCGCGGCCTGCGCGAGGTGCTGAACGAGGACTACCTCGCGTTCCGCATCGGCCAGGTGGCACAGCTCGGCGAGATGCTCGACGCGGCGGGCGTGCCCATCGTCAAGCCCGTCGGCGGGCACGCGGTCTACATCGACGCGAAGCGGTTCCTGCCGAACATCCCGCAGTCGCAGTTCCCGGGCCAGGCGCTGGTCGTCGCGCTCTACCGCGAGGCCGGCATCCGCGCGGTCGAGGTGGGCAGCCTGATGTTCGCCCAGTCCGATCCCGTGACCGGGCAGGTGCGGTACCCGCGGCTCGAGCTCGTGCGCCTGGCGGTGCCGCGCCGCGTGTACACGACGGAGCACATGCGCTACGTGGCCGAGTCGGTCATCACGCTGTACCGCGAGCGCGAGCGGCTGCGCGGGCTGCGCATCACGTGGGAGGCACCCGTGCTGCGCCACTTCACGGCGCGGCTCGAGGAGATCGTCGAGACCGGGGTCGGCGCGGCGTCCTGACGCGCCCGCGCGCGGCGCCCCGGCCGGGCGGCGTCGGAGGTCGGCATGCAGGTGTGGAACCGTGGATTCACGCTCACCTGGCTCGGCCACAGTGCGTTCGAGCTGGTGACCCGCTCGGGGCTCGTCGCGCTGTTCGACCCGTGGCTCGAGGGCAACCCGAAGTGCCCGCCCGACCGGCGCGAGCCCGCGCGCATCGACGTCATCGCGCTCTCGCACGCGCACGGCGATCACGCCGCCGACGTGCCGGCGCTCGCGAAGGCGTCCGGCTGCAAGGTGATCTGCGGCTACGAGGTGTACGTGCACCTCGAGAGCCGCGGCGTGACGACCTGCATGCCCATGGGCAAGGGCGGCACGCAGCGCGTCGAGGGGATCGCGTTCACGATGGTGGGCGCAACGCACTCGTCGTCGTTCGACGAGCCCGGGCGCCCGCACGGCGGCGGCGAGGCGGGCTTCGTAGTCACGCTCGAGGACGGCACGCGGCTGTACTACGCAGGCGACACGGGGCCGACCATGGACATGATCATGGTCCGCGAGCTCTACGCCCCCGAGATCGCGATCCTGCCGATCGGCGACCTCTACACCATGGGGCCGCGCGAGGCCGCGTGGGCCGCGGGCAAGCTGGGCGCGCGCTGGGTCGTGCCCATGCACTACCGCACGTTCGACGCGCTCACGGGCACGGCGGAGGCGCTGCGCACGGAGCTCGGGGCGATGGGTGTCGCGGCGCAGGTCGTGGCGCCCGAGCCGGGCGAGCCGGTGCGCTGATGGCCAGCCGCGTCAGCCCGCGGTGAACACCGCGTAGATGTCGTAGAGCGCGTGCACGACGATCGCGGTCGTCGTGTTCGTGCGCGCGCGGATCGCGCCGAGCAGCACGCCGAGCAGCCCCACGGTGAGCATGCCGAACCAGCTGTACTGCACGTGCCCGCACGCGAACACCAGCGCGCTGAGCGGCACGCCCAGCCGCGGCTGCAGCGCCCCGCGCACGACGATCTCCTCGCCGACGCCCGCGCTCACGCCCAGCAGCAGCGAGGTGGCGAGCGAGAGGTGCCCGGCTATGAGGCCGGTGACGTCGGAGTCCTGCTTCCACAGCCCGGGGAAGGCGTGCTGCTCGACCCACCCCGTGACGCCGTTCAGCGCGATCGCGGCCAGCACGCCGCCCGCGGCCACGGCGAGGTGCCGCCGCCGCATGACCATCAGGCCGAGGCGCTCGCGCACCGCGCGCCAGTCGCGGCGCACGAACAGCCCGACGCCGGCGAGCGCGATCGCGAGCTCGCCGAGGAGCTGCGTGAACAGCCCGCCCGCGTCGGCGAGCGGCGTCCCCGACTGCGCGAGCGATTGCAGCAGCGCCGGCGCGACCTGCAGCGCCGGTGGCGGCAGCAGCAGCGTCATGACGACGATGCGCGCGGTGAGCCGGCGCGTGCGCCCCGAGGGGCCGCGGAACAGCGTGATCGCCACCGCGTCCGCGAGCGGCCGCCACGCGAGCGCGAGGCACGCGAGGGTCGCCCCCGCGCACCAGAGCGCCGCGAACGTCGCGGGGGCCTCCTCGCCGCGCCAGGCCCACGCGCCGAAGCCGGCGTAGAAGAGCGCGCCGGCGAGCGGCACGAGCGCGCCCACGAGCCCGCGCACGAGCCGGCCCATGAGCCGGCCGGGCGGCAGGCCCTCGTCCACGAAGCGGCGGTAGCGCTCGAGCGTCGCGGCGGCGTCGGAGGCCTGCGCCAGCGCGAACGCGCCCGCGCCCGCGAAGAGCAGCGCGGCATCGACGTGGCCGAGCACCACGCACCCGACGCCGCCCGCCACGAGCGTCAGGAGCCACCAGAGCAGCCCGAGCTGGATCGCGCGCCCGTCGGCCGGCGGCCCTCCCGGACCCGTCGCGTCCCCGGCCGCGGGCGTGGCGGCGGGCGGAGGCGCGTCCGGCCCCGCCGAGGCTTGCGTCGGATCGCTCATCCGGCGAGCATAGGACCTCCTTCGTGGAGGGAACAACGTGCGCGTGCAGGTGCTCTTCTTCGCCCAGGCGCGCGAGCGCGCGGGCTGCGCCGAGGCGCCGCTCGAGCTGCCCGCGGGCGCCCGCGTGCGCGACGCGCTCGAGGCGCTGGGCCGCGCCCACCCCGGGCTCGAGCCGCTGCGGGCGCACCTCGCCGTGGCCGTGGACGGCGCGCTCGCGCGCGCGGACGAGCCACTCGCGGAGGGCGCCGAGCTGGCGCTGCTGCCGCCGGTGAGCGGAGGCTGAGCGTGGCCGCGCGAGCCCCGCGCACGGCCGCGGCGCCGCGTCCGGCGCGCGCGACGTGGCGCATCGAGCCGCTCACGCCGGAGCGCTGGCGCGACTTCACCGCGCTCTTCGGCGCGCGCGGCGCCTGCGCGGGCTGCTGGTGCACCTGGCCGCGCCTCACGCACGCCGAGTTCCGGGCCGCGACGCCGGATCGCCGCCGGGCCACGATCCGCCGGGTCGTGGGCGCGGGCGAGCCGCCGGGGCTGCTCGCCTACGACGGCGATCGCGCCGTGGGCTGGGTGGCCGTCGCGCCCCGCGCGACGTACCCGCGCTACGCCACGTCGCGCGTGCTCGCGCCGGTCGACGACGCGCCCGTGTGGTCGGTGCCGTGCTTCTTCGTCGCCGCCTCGCACCGCCGGCGCGGGCTCACCGTGGCGCTGCTGAAGGCCGCGTGCGCGTTCGCGGCCCGGCGCGGCGCGCGGCTCGTGGAGGGCTACCCGATCGACACGGACGGCGAGCGCCGGCCCGCCGCGTTCGTGTGGAACGGCCTCGTGGGCGCGTTCGCGGCGGCGGGTTTCCGCGAGGTGGCGCGCCGCTCGCCCACGCGGCCGATCATGCGCCGCGCCGTTCGCGCGGGCCGCGCCCGGGGCGCGCGTGGCTGAGATCGTCCGGACGCGCATC
>JBAIWU010000233.1:0-2690 GCA_037917155.1 Candidatus Eiseniibacteriota bacterium | reverse complement strand
GGCCAGGGCGAGCGCGGCGGCCAGCGCGAGCGCGCGCCTCATCGCGCCGTCCTCGCGCGCATCGCCTCCGAGACGCGGCGCACCTGCTCGCTCGCGTCGACCGGGCAGACGAGCACGCCCTGCGGTGTCGCCACGACCACCGTGTCGCGCAGGCGCAGCGGCGCGGCGGGCACGCCGTCGCCCACGACGATGCAGCGCTCGCACTCGACCGGCACCGCGTCGCCCCACGTCACGTTGCCGGCGGCGTCGCGCGCCTCGCGCCGCGCCCACGCGCTCCAGGAGCCGAGGTCGTCCCAGTCGAATGCGGCCGCGAGCACGACGACGTTGGGGGCGCGCTCGAGCACCGCGTAGTCCACGGAGATCGCTTCGAGCGCCGGGAACGTCTCGCGCAGGGCCTGCTCGAACGCGCGCTCGTCCCCGGGGCCGAAGCGCAGCGGGCGCAGCGCCCGCGCGATCGCGGGCCGGCCCACCTCGAGCGCGTCCATGAACGAGCCGCGCGTCCAGACGAACATGCCGCTGTTCCAGGCGTACTCGCCCGAGGCGACCCACGCCGCGGCGCGCGCGGCGTCGGGCTTCTCGGTGAACTGGCTCACGCGGTGCAGGCGCTCGGCGAGCTTCGCGCCGCGGCGCACGTAGCCGAAGTTGGTCTCGGGCGCCGTCGGCGGGATCCCGAACGTGACCAGCACCCGGTCGCGGCGGGCGAGGTCCATCGCCCGCGCGACGTCGGCGACGAACGCGTCGACGTCGTCGATCGCGTGATCGGAGGGCAGCACTGCGAACGGCGCGTCGTCCTCGAAGAACGCCGACGCGGCGGCGATCGCCGGCGCCGTGTTGCGCATGACCGGCTCGCCCACGACGACGGCGCCGGGACACTCGCGGCGGCAGGCCTCGACGAGCGGCTCGGCGGTCATCACGACCACGCGATCGGCGTCCGTCAGCCGCAGAGCGCGGGCGAACGTGGCGGCGAGCAGCGTGCGCCCGCCCCGGGCGAGCGGCAGGAGCTGCTTCGGCCGCGTCGCCGTGCTCCACGGCCAGAAGCGCTCGCCGCGGCCGCCCGCGAGGATGAGCGCGCCCGGTCTCGGGGACGAAGGAGTGGTCATGCCGCGGGCAGCATTAGCACAGCGCGGCCCGCCCGGACAAACGCGACGGACCGCGCCCGCGCCGCTCCGGAACGCGCTGCGCTCGTGCGGGCGCGCCGGGGGATGGTGTACGCTCGCGCGCGCTCACGGCACGTCCGCGCAGGGCCTGCCCCCCCACGACCACGGGCGCGGGAAACCCGTTCGCGCACCGGCGGCGCCGCCGTCCGAGAGGGCCCGACGCGTTGAACCGACCGCGAAACGCGCTGCTCGTCACGCTGGCCGTCGCGCTCCTGCTGCGTGCCGGCTACGACGTCGTCACGGCGGGCCGGCCGCTGCGGGCCGACGAGACCAGCTACGACGCGATCGCGTGGAACGTCGCGAGCGGCCACGGGTACGCGGCCGGCGCGACGGACGCGGAGCGCGTTCCGACCGCGATCCGCGGGCCCGGCTACGTCCTGCCGCTCGCGTTCGTCTACCGCGTCGCGGGGCACCGGCCGGACGCGATGCGGATGCTGCAGGCCGTGCTCGACACGCTGTGCGCGTGGCTGGTGTGGCGGATCGGGCGGCGCCTCTTCGGCGATCCGTGGCTCGCGCTGGGCGGCGCCGCGGTCTACGCCCTCTACCCGCCGTTCATCCTCGACGCCGGCCAGGTCGTGACCGAGGGCGTCACGAACCTCACCGTGCTCGCGGGGCTCGACTTCGGCCTCGGCTGGGCGTTGGGCGGGCCCGCCCTGCTGCTGCCCGCGAGCGGCGTCATGATCGGCCTGTGCGCGCTCGCCAAGCCGCAGCTCGCCCCCGTCGCCGTCCTGGTCGTGCTCGCCGCGCGGCCGTCGCTGCTGCGGCGCGACTTCTGGACCGCGGCCCTGCTGCAGGTGGCGGTGGTGAGCGCGGTGCTCGCGCCGTGGATCGTCCGGAACGCGGTCGTCTTCCACGCGTTCGTCCCGGGCGTCACGCTGGGCGGCGTCACGTTCTGGGGCGGCACCGGCCCGGCCGACGGCCGCACGCTCGGCGGCCTCGACGATCCGCGGGTGCCGGTGCACGTGCGGCGCGCCGTCGCCGGGCTCTCGGAGCGCGAGCGCGACCGCTGGCTCTACGCCGAGGGCGCGCGCGTGATCCGGCAGGCGCCCGGGCGCTGGGCCGGCCTGCTGGGCCGGAAGCTCGTGCGGCTGTGGTTCAACCTGCTGTACGACGACCCGCCCTCGAGGGCCAGCCTGGCCCTGGCCGGGCTCAACCTCGCCGTGCTGCTGCTGGCGGCGCTCGCGATCGTGCGGCTGCGTCCGCCTCCGGTCGCGACGCGGCTGCTCGCGTGGCTCGTCGCGTGGTTCTCGGTGGTGCACGTGGCGTTCTTCGCGGTGGTGCGCTACGCGATGCCCTGCTATGCCTACATCGCCTGCTTCGCCGGGGCGGCGCTCGTGGCATTCTGGCGCCGATCCGCCGGCCCGGCCCCGAATGGGACCCGGGCCGTCCTCCCGACCCGTTGACCGCGAGAGCCCATGACCGCGCAACCGAGCATCGCCGTGGTGATCCCGTGCTACCAGGAGGAGACGACGATCGCGAAGGTGATCGGGGACTTCCGCCGCGAGTTGCCGCAGGCGTCGATCATCGTCTACG
>JBAIWU010000232.1:0-2359 GCA_037917155.1 Candidatus Eiseniibacteriota bacterium | reverse complement strand
CGCGGGGAAGACCATCTCGTTCTTCGACGGATCGTAGTAGGCGTTCACGGTCGGCACCGTGATGCCCCATTCCGTGGTGTCCACGGGTGAGCCGGGCCGGTTGATCGTGCGCTGCCACTCGAACGCGTTCGCGCTCCCCACGTTGAGGACGAACGGCCCCTCGCGGACCGCCAGCCGCGAGTAATCGCGCCAGCGGTCGGGGTAGCCGACCTTCTCGCGCATCCGCGCGAGCTTGTCGAGCGCGGGTCGTGTCCGACATCCAGGTGAGGTTCCGCAGCCGCTCGGCGAAGGCGGCGCGGATGTCGTCGATGACCGCCTTG
The DNA here is from genome assembly GCA_037917155.1 of Candidatus Eiseniibacteriota bacterium. Lineage (GTDB taxonomy): Bacteria > Eisenbacteria > RBG-16-71-46 > RBG-16-71-46 > RBG-16-71-46 > CAIXRL01. Next base: position 2,039 of record JBAIWU010000232.1, on the reverse strand, counting down.
GCCCGGGCCTTCGCCTCGAGCGGGAAGGTCCTGGCGACGTACGCCTGGCCGAGCGCCTCGCCGAGATCGCCGTCGGTCTCGCGGAGGCAGCGCTTCCAGCGCGGGAGCAGCTGCTTGGCGCCGGTGAACCGGGAGCTGAACGCGAAGTCCTCCTCCACGAAGGGCCTGCCGAGCCAGGGTGACGCCTCGGCCAGCGCGTGGTAGCGCAGGTACGCGCGCCAATCCGCGAGCGGGGTCGCGGCGACGAGGGCGCTCACCCGCGCCACGAACCTCGGCTCCGCGACGTTCAGCCGCGCCGCGGGGACGGTGAGGCCGACGGCCCGGAAGTAGTCGGCCCACGCGATCGCCGGAGCGAGCCGCCGCAGCTGCGCGATCGTCGTGGAGTGGTCGGTGGCGGAGGGCTCGCGCCGCTCGACGCGGGTGAGCGAGGCCTTTGCCAGCTCGGTTTCGAGCGCCATCACCGCCCGGGCGTCGCGCGCCGCCGGCACGGCGCGCTCGCCGGCGAGGGTGAAGAGCCTCGTCACATGCTCGACGTAGGCGCGCCGGTTGGAGTCCGCAGCGGCGCCGGGCCTCGTGTAGTAGTCGCGGTCCGGCAGCCCGAGGCCGCCCTGCGAGAGCCACGCGAGGTAGTGGGCGGCGTCGTGCGGATCGGCGTCGGGGCCGAACCGGAACGCGACGTTGAAGCCGTTCACGTGGAGGGCCGCGATCTCGCGGACGAGCTTCGAGCGAGACGTCACGCGGTCGATCGCCGCGAGCCAGGGACGCACCGGCTCGATCCCGGCCCCCTCGATCGCGGTCGAGTCCATGCACGAGGCGTAGAAGGTGCCGAGCTTCCACTGCGTGCTCGTGTCGGGGAGGCTCGCGCGCCGCTCGGCCGCCTCGTCGAGGACGCTCCGCACCACCAGCTCGTTGTGGTCCCCCATCTCGCGCGTGACGCCATCCGACGCGTAGGCGGCGGGGATCGTGTCGTGCGCGAGCCAGCTCCCGTTGGCGTAGTCGAAGAAGTCGTTGCACGCCCTGGCCGTCGAGTCCAGGAACGCCGTGTCGATCACCTTGAGCGGCCGCGTGGCGGCGGGGGCCGCGGGTGCCTGCGCCGCGGCACGAGCGGGCGCGAAGCCGAGCGCCGCCAGCAGCGCCGCGAGCGTCCGAAGGGCGAGCATCACGGTCCGGCGGCCAGCACGCATGGAATCACTCCGATCGTCGAGGGCCCGGCCTGAAACGTATGCGGGCGGCGGGGTGCCGCCAGCTTGCCTTCCACGGCGGCGCCCTGTCTTTTCGGGCAGGCTGCCGCAGGCGGGTCGGCATGGTCTGGTTCCTGGTTCCGCTGCTGCTCGGCTTCGCGCTGAATGTGGCGAGCGCGTTCACGACGGCCTTCGTGCGCCGCTGGGGCGAGCGCCGCGGCCGGCAGGTCACCGCGGTCCTCCGCAACGTCGTCGGCATCCCGGTCTGGGTCGTCGGCATCGTGCTCGCGGCGCGGGTGGACGCGCCGCTGCTGCTCCGGGCCTCGGGCGTGCGGGAGGCCACAGCCTGGATCCTGCTCTTGGGCGGCGCGGCGCTCATCACGTGGGCGCTGGTCGCGCTGCGCGTGCGCGCCGCGGTGCCGTCCACCACGGATCCGCTCGTCGCGATCGGCCCGTACGCGCTCGTGCGCCATCCGATCTACGCCGGGATGTTCCTCGAGTTCTTCGGGGTCGCGCTCCACCGGCCGACGGCGCCCCTCCTCATCGCGTGCGCCATCGGCATCGCCTGGCTGTTCGTGCAGGCGAAGTGCGAAGAGCTGGACCTGGTCCAGCGGCTCCCCGCGTACGAGCACTACATGCGCCACGTGGGCCGGTTCATCCCCCGCCGGCGGGTCGCCGGGCCCGACTGAGGGCTACCGCTCGCGCGTCACCGCGCTCAGCGCCACCGGTTCTCGATCGGCGGGTGCGCGGGCCACACGAAGCCCTTCTCCTGGATCAGTCGCATCGCCTCCTGGATCCCGCGATCGAGCTGCGGGTCCACGCCGCGCGCCAGCAGCGTCGGATCGTCCACCACCGGGA
>JBAIWU010000231.1:0-1512 GCA_037917155.1 Candidatus Eiseniibacteriota bacterium | reverse complement strand
AGCTGCCCGGGCTGTAGCTCCAGCACTGGAGCGTGACCTTCTTGTTGCTCGGATCCTTGATGTCGCCCGGCTTGACGCCCAGCAGCTTGATGGCCGCGAACTCGGGCACGAGGCTGTAGAAGCAGTTCCCCGGGATCGGCTTGTTGAGGCAGTAGTTCTCGACGAACAGGTTGAGCGAGTCGACCCAGGCGATCTGCTTCTTGTTGAACCAGCCCGGCGGCGGAATGATGCTCGAGTTGTTCATGTTGCCGCTCGCCAGCTCGGTGTACATGGCGGCGTAGCCGTTCAGCAGCGGCGGGCCGTCGTTCTTGATCACGTAGTGGAAGAAGTTGATGTTCGCGTAATCCGAGAACGACCACGAGAAGTTGTACTGGGTCACGATGATGCCCAGCGGGCGGTGATCCTCGCGGTAGCCGGTCGCCTTCTTCGCCGGCCGGTCGCTGTAGCGCGAGATGAAGTCCAGCTCGCTGACCGCGCCCTCGTTGAAGTAGCGGCTGTTCGACAGCGTCGAGCGCCGGTAGAGCACCAGCGTGCCCGGCGAGTACTCGGTCGCGCCCGCGCTCGCGCTGCCCGCGGAGCCGTCCTGCGCCGCGGTGGAGACGCCGATGAACGCCGCGGTGTCGTACGAGGCGCCGCCGAACCACAGGCCGCCGCGCACCATGTGCTGCAGGCCCGAGCCGAGCGGGTACTCGAACGACGGGGCCCGCGAGGTGAAGTTGGTGCCGATGAACCCGTAGTTCGAGAGCGTCAGACCGAGCTTGTTCTGGTCCATGATGTTCACCGCGTACGCGGCGGAATCGTTCACCGCCTGCGCGCGGGCGAGCGACTCGAACGGCTCCCGGACGTACGGGTGGTCGTCCTGCGCGCGCGCGGCGCCGGCGCAGAGCAGGCCCGTGACGAGGAGCGAGAGCGGCAGGATTCGGTTCACTGGAGCCTCTTGAAGCGGATGACCTGGCCGCGGCCCCGGTCGCCGACGTACGCGAGCGAATCGTCCACGCCCACCGTGATCGGATCGAGCAGCGGCAGGTTGTCGGAGTTCGGCTTGAGGTTGACCGTCTGGATGTAGTTGCCGGCCGCGTCGTGCCGCGTGACCCGGCGGTTGAGCCGGTCGACGATGTAGAGGTAGCCGGCCTGGTCGAGCGCCGCGTCCTCGGGCGCGTTGAAGCTGGCGCCGGTCTCGCGGGCGTCGAACCGCGTGTAGCCCACGCCCATCTGGGACGACGACATGGTCTTGCCGACGTTGTTGCCGCGGTCGGCCACCAGCAGCAGCGGCGCGTAGCGCGCGATCGCGATGCCGCGCGGGTCCGAGACCGACGAGGTGCCGGTGCCGTCGAGCACCACCCACGTGGTGTCGCGGTGCCAGTTCGCGCCCGGCATGGTGACGTCGGGCGGGAAGTTGCCGGGGTAGCGCGGGCCGCGCCCGTAGCGGTAGATCCGCGACGCGAACTTGCGCGTGCGGATCGAGGTGTTCTCCTTCGACGTGTCGAGCACGGCCGCGATGCCGGAGACGTA
>JBAIWU010000230.1:0-2655 GCA_037917155.1 Candidatus Eiseniibacteriota bacterium | reverse complement strand
CTTCTCGCCTCGGCGTTGATCCTGCCGACGTCCGCCCAGATGCCGAAGAGCGGCGAAGACCGCTCGGAGGCGCGCTCGATGGTGATCACGGGCGGCGGAATCGTGGCGAGCGACCAGGTGCTCGCCTCGCAGGCGGCCGCCGAGATTCTCGCGCGCGGCGGGTCGGCCGCCGACGCCGCCATTGCCGCCAACGCGGCCATGGGCGTGCTCGAGCCGATGATGAACGGGATCGGCGGCGACCTGTTCGCCATCGAGTACGACGCGAAGACCGGGAAGCTCTCGGGCCTCAATGCGAGCGGCTGGGCGCCGGCGAAGATGACGCCGGACCTGTTCAAGGAGAAGGGCCTCACCCGGGTCCCGCAGCGCGGCATCCAGTCGGTGACCGTTCCGGGGGCGGTCGCGGGCTGGGCGGCCGTGCACGCGCGATTCGGCGTACTGCCGTGGAAGGAGCTGTTCCGCCCGGCCATCTACTACGCGCAGAACGGCTTCCCCGTCACGCAGTTTGTCGCCGCCTGGTGGCAGGGCAGCGCGTCGGTGCTCGAGCAATACCACGCGGCCCTCTTCCTGCCGGGCGGGAAGCCGCCTGCGGTCGGCCAGATCTTCCGCAACCCGGAGCTGGCACGGACGCTCCAGATCATCGCCGACCAGGGCCCGGACGCCTTCTACAAGGGCGCGATCGCGAAGGGGATCCTCGCCACGTCAGAGAAAGCCGGCGGCGTGATGACCGCGGCCGACCTGGCCGCGTGGCAGCCCGAGTGGGTCGAGCCGATCTCGACGACCTACCACGGCTGGTCGGTCTACGAGCTGCCGCCGAACGGCCAGGGGATGGCCGCGCTCGAGATGCTGAACATCATGGAGCAGTTCCCGCTCGCCAAGGACGGCTTCGCCAGCGCGGAGTCTGTTCACGTCAAGATGGCGGCGCAACAGCTCGCCTACGCAGATCTGAACAAGTACCTCGGCGATCCGCGCTTCGCCCAGGTTCCGGTCAAGGGCATCCTCTCGAAGCCATTCGCGGCGGAGCGGGCGCGAACGATCGCGGCGGGCAAGGCCAACTGCTCGGTCGGCGCCGGCGACCCGGTTCCCTTTGGCGGCGAAACGACCTACCTGACCACGATCGACCGCCACGGCAACATCGTGTCGCTCATCCAGAGCCTCTACAACGAGTTCGGCTCGGCCGTGATCGTCGATGGCTTCGGCTTCCCGCTCCAGGATCGCGGCGCCCTCTTCTCGCTCGACGCGACGAGCCCGAACGTGGTGGCGCCGCACAAGCGCCCGTTCCACACGATCATCCCGGGCTTCATGCAGAAGGACAACCTGCACGTCGGCTTCGGCATCATGGGCGGCGCCAACCAGCCGCAGGCGCACGCCCAGTTCGTCTCCGACGTGGTCGATCACGGCATGGATCTGCAGGGCGCGCTCGAGGCGCCCCGGTTCCGCAACGTCGCGGGCACCGGCTGCAGCTACTACGTGGAGAACCGCGTCCCGGAGGCCGTTCGCGCCGCGCTCGCGAAGATGGGCTACACGATCCGCCTCCGCGGGGCGTTCTCGGACGTCGTCGGCGGCGGCCACGCGGTGATGTACGACGCGGCGACCGGGATGAAGTACGGCGCCTCCTCGCCGCGCAAGGACGGCGCGGCCATCCCGGAGCCGCCGCCGATCTTCGGCGAACCGCGCCCGGTCCGGCCTGCCGGAAAGAGGCAGTAAGAGCCGGGGACCTATTTCCGTTCGGTCGCCATGCGCGCCAGTTGCGCCTTCGTCAGCGGCGACGAAAAGCCGCCGAACGCGACGATGGGCGCCTCCGGCCTGGCGAGCGGCACCCACTTCCCGCCCTCGCGGCCGAGGAACGCGATCTTCCACGCCGCCGGGTCGGTAACGGGGACGATCCCCGTCGCCGTCGTCAACTCGCCGCGCTCGAAGCGCGAGAGGACGAAGGTGCCGGCGGCGACCGCCTTCACGTTCGCGGTGCCGTGGCACTCGGCGCACGCGCGTCCTTCCTTCACGATCTTGTGGCCGAAGGCCGGGCCCACCGTGACGGCCGTCCCGTTCTTGTAGACGTAGGTCAGCAGGTTGGCGAGCTTCACGCGGCCGCCGTGGTTGACGAGGTAGACCGCGCCGTCCTTCCTGATCGAGGCGTCCGAGACGCCGGCGAGGCGCGAGTCGATGTGACAGTTGAAGCAGGCCCGGATCTCGCGCGTGTGGCACGCGCTGCAGTCCACCTTTCCGCGGTGCACCGTGTGGCTGCGGGACTTCGAGAGGTCCTTGTGGCAGTTCTCGCAGCGGGCCTGCATCACGCCCTCCTGCCACGCGCTGTCGTAGGCCTTGCCGTCGCCGTGGATCTCGCGCGCGGTGTGGCAGTCGAGGCAGGTCATCCCCCGGCGCACGTGGACGTCCACGTCCTTCGGGTCCCGCTCGCCGTGGCACGGCTCGCAGGCCTTCTCGACCTTCGCCCGCGACACCGGGGTCACGACCTTGCCGGCGGCGTCGACGTCGTGGCAGACGCCGCAGGTCCTCGCGTGGCAGGAATCCTTGGTGCAGCCGATGCGGTCGGCGGGGAGGCCGGTCAGCTTGCGCAGGCCGTGGTCGTACGCGTAGACGAGGCCCCGGTTGGTGACGTGGAGGCTCTTGCTGTAATCCGCGGGAGTGGGCGACGAGGGC
>JBAIWU010000229.1:0-1571 GCA_037917155.1 Candidatus Eiseniibacteriota bacterium | reverse complement strand
GTGACCCGGCCGCTGCGCGGCCAGAGCCCGCCGCTCGAGGCGGCGCGGCTCGCCGAGCTGGTGCGCCGCTTCCTCGCGCTGGCCGGGCGCTTCGTGCCCGACCCGCTCGTCGAGGTCGAGGTCAACCCGCTCGTCCTCTCGGGCGGCCGGCTGGTGGCGCTCGACGCGCTCGGGAAGCTCGGCGGGGCGGTCGCCCCGGCGGCGGCGCCGCGCCCGCTCGCCAAGGTGCGCGCGCTGCTGGAGCCGCGCACGGTGGCGATCGTGGGCGTCTCGGAGAAGGGCCAGAACCCCGGGCGCATCATCCTCCAGAACCTGCTGCGCGACGGCTTCGACCCGGCGCGCCTCGCCGTGGTGAAGCCGGGCACGGCCGCGATCGACGGCGTGCGCTGCGTGCCGTCGCTGGACGCACTCGAGGCGCGCGTCGACCTGCTGGTGCTCGCGATCTCGGCGGCGCAGGCGCCCGACGCGATCGCCGCGGCCGCCGACGGCGCGCGCGCGGAGAGCATCATCCTGATCCCGGGCGGGCTCGACGAGCGCCCCGAGAGCGCGCCGCTGGTGGCGCGCATGCGCGACGCGCTGGCGCGCGCGCGCGCCGCCGAGTGGCGCGGCCCGGTCGTGAACGGCGGCAACTGCCTCGGCGTGCGCTCGGTGCCGGGGCGCGTCAACACGCTGTTCATCCCCGAGTACAAGCTGCCGCTGCCGCGCGGCGCGTCGAGCCCGCTCGCGCTGATCTCGGGCAGCGGCGCGTTCGCGGTCTCGAAGACCAGCAAGCTCGCGGGCCTCAACCCGCGCTACGTGGTGTCGATCGGCAACCAGATGGACCTGACGATCGCCGACTACCTCGAGGTGCTGAAGGACGACGCCGACCTCGAGCTGTTCGCGGTCTACGCCGAGGGCTTCCGGCCCGGGGACGGCGCGCGCTTCCTCGCCGCCGCCCGCGCGATCGTCGAGTCCGGGCGCACCGTGCTGCTCTACCGCGCCGGCCGCACCCGCGCGGGGGCCGCGGCGGCGGCCAGCCACACCGCCTCGATCGCCGGCGACTACGCGGTGACGCGCGCGCTCGCCGAGGCCGCCGGCGTGGTGGTCGCCGAGACGCTCGAGGACTTCGAAGACCTCACCCGCCTGTTCACGCTGCTGCGCGGGCGCGTGCCGGCCGGGCGCCGGCTGGGCGCGCTCTCGAACGCCGGCTTCGAGTGCGTCGCCATCGCCGACAGCCTCGGCGCGCTCGCGCTCGCCGAGTGGACGGAGGGCACGCGCGTCTCGCTCACGGCGCTGCTCGAGCGCGCCCGGCTCGCCGACATCGTGAGCGTGCGGAACCCGATCGACTTGACCCCCATCCTCGGCGACGAGGCGTTCACCGAGGCGGCGCGCCTCGTGCTCGCCGACCCGCAGGTGGACCTCGGCCTGGTCGGCTGCGTCCCGATGACCGGCGCGCTCGACACGCTGGCCGCCGGGCCGGGACATCCGGACGACGTGACGCGGGAGGGCTCGGTGGCGAACCGGCTCGCCCGGCTGTTCCACGCCGGCACGAAGCCGTGGGTGGCGGTGGTGGACGCCGGGCGCGTGTACGA
>JBAIWU010000228.1:0-1942 GCA_037917155.1 Candidatus Eiseniibacteriota bacterium | reverse complement strand
CGACACCCACCGGCCGGAGTACGGCGACACCCCGGGCCCGAGGCCCGCCGCCGCGAGCGAGCCCGTGTCCACGGGCACGAACGCCGGCCGCACTCCCGCGGCCGCGGCGAACGCCTCGAGCACCTGGCGGAGCGGCACGATGTCCGGCTGGGCCAGGTGATAGACCGCCCCGGGCAGCGGCCAGCGCTCGAGGATCCGCTGCATCGCGCGGGCGACGTCGTCGACCCACATGAAGCGCACGGGCTGCGCCGCTCCGTCGGGCAGGAGCAGCGGCCCGCCGTCGAGCATGCGCTCGAGGTAGGCCCACGTGCGCAGGCTGGTGTCGCCGTCGCCGAGGATCACCGGCAGGCGCACGACCACTGCGTCGAGCCCGCCGGCGCACGCGTCCTCGATCGCCGCCTCCGCGGCGCGCTTCCCCACCCCGTAGCTCCACTGGCGATGATCGGCGCTCCCGGCGGGCGGCTCGGGGCGCAGCGGGCGTAGCGCATCCTCCTCGACGAACGGCATCGACGGCGCCTCGCCCACCAGGCACACCTGCCCGGTCGAGACCAGCACGACGCGCCCCGGCCGGATACCCGGCACACCGAGCAGCGCCTCGACGCCCGCGCGGTCGTATGCGGAGAAGTCGAGCGTCGCGTCGAACCGCTCCCCGCGCAGTACGCGCGCGAGTGCCCCGGGATCGCGCCGGTCGGCGACGAGCAGCGGCACGCCCGCGGGCGCCGGGCGGCCGCCGCGGCCCAGGGCGATCACGTCGTGGCCGCCCGCGCGCAGGGCGCGGGCGACATGGCCGCCGACGAATCCGCTGCCGCCCGCGACGAGGATGCGCGACGGCACGCGCGTCAGGCCGCGCGGGAGATGCGGCCGTCGCCCTCGCCCCCGCGCTCGACGCAGCCGGGGCAGGTCGTCAGGTCGAAGCGGGCGAGCCCGCCGCCGGCCAGGACGCCGACCAGGTCCTTCCATTCCGCCGGCGAGGCCATGCGCCCACACTCGCGGCACAGCGGCACCGAGGCCGGCATCGGCGCCCACACTCCATCGCCGGCGCCGTTCCCGGCCCGGACGCGCTCGAGCTCCTCCGACAGCTGGCGGATGCGCGCCTGGAGCGCCACGTGCCGGACGCCATTGCGCACGCGGGCCGACAGTTCGCCCGGATGCCACGGCTTCACCAGCAGGTCGTCCGCGCCGCTCTCCAGCGCCAGGTTGCACGATTCGGCGTCGTCGCGCGCCGTCACCAGCACGAAGTACGGAGCGGCCTCGCCGAGGCCGAGCTTCACCGCCCGGCACAGCTCGAGCCCGTCGACGTGCGGCATGGTCCACTCGGAGATCACCAGGTGCGGCTCGAGCGTCACGATGGCCTTCATGCCCTCGCGTCCGTCCCGGGCCTCGGCGACCGCGTAGCCTTCGCCCACGAGCCGTGCCCGCAGCGAGCGGGCGAACACCGGGTCGCCGCCCACCACGAGCAGCCGGTGCGACGGCGCAGGGTTCACGCCGCCTTCCGCGCGAGCGCCTGCACCTGCTCGACGAACGCCGCGTGGTCCAGGATCGGCTTCGAGACGTAGCCGTCGGCCCCGCTCTGGCGCACGAACGCCTCGGCATCGCCGCGCATCGCGTGCGCCGTCGCCAGCACGACCGGCACCCCTGCCGTCGCGGGGTCGCCCTTGAGCACCCGGCACAGCTCGATGCCGTTCACCGGGACTCCCTGCCAGGCGGTGTTCACGAGCGAGACGTCCATGATGACGATGTCCACCGCGCCCGAGCGCGCCGCGTCGACCACCTCCTGCGCGGATTCGGTCACGGTCACCGCGCAACCGGCGCGGCGCTCCAGCAGCTTGCGGAACAACAGCGCGTTGTGGGGGTCGTCCTCGACGACCAGCACGCGGATCATGCAGCCCTCCGTTCCGTTTCACCGTTCTCGCTTCCCGGCGCGGCCGGCGGCCCGGCCCCG
>JBAIWU010000227.1:0-8613 GCA_037917155.1 Candidatus Eiseniibacteriota bacterium | reverse complement strand
GCGCGGTACCGCGCCGCGCCCTCGCCCCGGACCACCTCGACGCGCTCGACGCGCGCCAGCGGCGGTCCCACCCGCACGTCCTCCAGGAACGACTCCAGCACGGCCACGTCGGCCTCGGCGACGATCTCGACCGCGCCGTCGAAGGCGTTCCGCACCTCGCCCCGGACGCCCAGCTCGCGCGCCCGCCGGGCCACGAACGCCCGGAAGCCCACGCCCTGGACGCGTCCGTGCAAGGTGACGTGCAGCCGTTGCATGGCCCGAGGATGGCCCGGCCGCGGGCGGACCGCAAGCGGGCCGGGAACGCGAACGGACCCGCCGCAGGGCGGGTCCGTCGTGCTGAAGATGGTCGGGGCGAGAGGATTTGAACCTCCGACCCCCTGGTCCCGAACCAGGTGCTCTACCAGGCTGAGCCACGCCCCGACGAGATCGCGATTCAATGCCGATGCGGGTTCTCGTGCCACGCATCGTCCCCGATCAGCGGGACGAAGCGGCAGTCCCCGTGTCGCTCCGTGTGGAACCGGCTGCCGTCCCGTCGCCAGGTCTCGAGGCGCTGGGAATACAGGCTCCCCACCGGCACGACGAGCACGCCCCCGTCCTCGAGCTGCTCGAGCAGCGCGCGAGGGGCATGCGGTGCCGCAGCGGCGGCAAGCACCGTAGCATAGGGGGCGAATTCCTGCCAACCCCGGGTTCCGTCGCCCTGCCGCAGCGTGACGTTCGTCACGCCCATCGCCACGAGCCGCTCGCCGGCCCCGCGGCACAACCCCTCCAGCCGCTCGATCGTGTACACGTGACCCGCGAGCCGCGCGAGCAGCGCGGTCTGGTAGCCCGTCCCGGTGCCGATCTCGAGCACGCGGCTGCCGGGCTGGAGCCGCCCGAGCTCGAGCATGCGCGCGACGATCCATGGCTGCGAGATGGTCTGGCCCTCCGCCGCCGGCAGCGCGTAGTCGCCGTACGCGCGGTCGCGCAGGCCCCTCTCGACGAACAGGTGCCGCGGCACCTCGCGCATCGCCGCGAGCACGCGCGCATCGCAGATGCCCCGCGCGACGAGCTGTTCGTCCACCATCGCCATCCGCTCGATCGCCCAGCGCTCGGCGTCGGGATCGTGGACGGACGCGTCGGCGGGGGTCATAGCGCCAGCGGGCGCTCGCGCAGCGCGTCGAGCGCTCGCGCGTCGGTGAGGTCGAGGTGCATGGGAGTCACCGAGACGTAGCCGGAGTGCACGGCGTGGAAGTCCGTGCCGGGATCGGGCCGCCACACGGGGTCCTCCCCCCCGATCCAGTAGTAGTCGCGCCCGCGCGGGTCCACCTTGCGCACGAGCGTGTCTTCATACACGCGGCTGCCCAGCCGCGTCACCTGCAGCCCCGCCAGTTCGGCGCGCGGACGGAACGGGAAGTTCACGTTGAGCAGCAGCCGCTCGGGCAGCCCGCGCTCGAGCAGCTGGCGCAGCAGGTCCGCGACCATCTCCGCGGGCTCGGCGAAGTCCGTCGGCTGGCGCGTCACGAGCGACGCCGCGATCGCGGGCACCCCCTGCAGGGCGCCCTCGATCGCCGCCGCCACCGTGCCCGAGTAGAACACGTCCTCGCCCATGTTGGGGCCGTGGTTGATCCCGGAGACGACGAGCGTCGGCGGCTCCATGAGCTTGCCGTGGAACGCGACCAGCACGCAATCGGCCGGCGTGCCGTCGACGCTCCACGTGTCGTCGCCGAGCGGATGGATGCGCAGCGGGCGGTGGAGCGTCAGGGCCTGCGACGTCGCGCTCTGGTTGCGGTCGGGCGCGACCACGCTCACGCGGCCGAACGCCGAGAGCCGCGCACGGAGCTGCTGCAGGGCGGGCGAGTGGATGCCGTCGTCGTTCGTGACCAGGATGCGCATCAGGCTCCTCGTGCGGCCCGCGGGGGCTCGAAGGTGAGGCGCAGCATCATGCCCACGATGCGGGGCACGTCGCGCGTGGGGCTCAGGTGGCTCGTCTCGTCGCCGTACACCGTGGGCACCGCGACCTCCGCGAGGCGGAAGCCCAGGCGCGCGGCGCGCACGGCCATCTCGGTCTCGACCTCGTAGCGGCTCGCTCGCACCGGCGTGCGACGCAGTACCTCGCGGCGGTAGAGCCGGAACCCGCACTGGCTGTCGCCGATCCGCTGGCCCGCGATCGCGGAGCACCACGCGCTGCTGAAGCGGTTCGCGAAGCGGCGCAGCCGCGGCATCTGGGGCGTGATCAGGCGCGTCCCGAGCACGAGGTCCGCGCCCGCCTCTGCGGCGGCGACGAACGCCGGCACGCACTCGGGCGGATGCTGGCCGTCCGCGTCGAGCGTGACGACCGCGTCGAAGTCCGCGAGCGCCTCGAAGCCCGCGAGCAGCGCGTAGCCCTTGCCTCGGTTGCCGGGGAACGACAGCACGTGCGCGCCGAGCTGCCGCGCGACCTCGGCGGTGGCGTCGCGCGAGCCGTCGTCCACCACGAGCACCTGGGGTGCGGCCGGCAGCGCCCGGAGACGCAGCAGCACCTCGCCGAGGTGGGCGGCGGCCTGGTACGCGGGAACCAGCGCCGCGACGCGCAGCATCAGGCGATGCCTTCGGGCAGCGGCTCGAACGCGGCCCACTGCCCGGCCCAGTCCCGCAGCCAGCCGCGCATCGTGGCACGGAACGCGCCGTCGCGGCAGCGCGCGGGCGGGATGGGCGACTCGAAGCGCAGCACCGCGCGGCCGTCCCCGCCGCGCACGCACACGGCGGGCAGCACCACCGCGCCGGTGCGCTGCGCCAGCGCGGCGGCCCACGCGCACACGGAAGCGCCGCCCGCGCGCGCCGTGCCGCGGTCGGCCATGAGCGCCACGCAATCGCCCCGCCTCAGCGCGGCCGCCGCGCTCGCGTAGAGCGAGCCCGCAGGCAGGACGCGTACGCCTGCGGCGGCGCGTCGCGTCGCGAAGAGCCGCTCGACGCCGGGCTCCGCGTGCGGCCGGGCCGCGACGTGGACGGCGAGCCCCTCGGCCGCGAGCAGGGCCGCGCCGCGCTCCCAGTCGCCGAGGTGGGCCGAGAGCAGGATCACGCCTCGCCCGTCCGCCCGCGCGGCCTCGAGGTGGTGGCGGCCGACGACCACGGCCTCGGCGCCGTCGCGCCGCCCGCCGGCGCGCAGGAAGCGCGCGAACGCGAGCGCGAACGCGACGAAGCTGGACCGCGCGCACGCGACGCGGGCGCGGTTGTCGGCGGCGGGCAGCACCCGCTCGAGGTTGCGCTCGAGCGTGGCGCGCGCGGGCACGCGCGCGTGGAAGGCCAGCCGCGCGAGGGCCGAGGCGAGGGCGTCCGTGAGGGCCGCCGGCAGCACGCACGCCACGGCGGCTGCGGTGCGATACGCGAGTACGGCGAGCATGCGGATGGCCGTTGGAGAAGGATGGTCGGGGCGACTGGATTTGAACCAGCGACCCCCTGCACCCCATGCAGGTGCGCTACCAAGCTGCGCTACGCCCCGACCAGTGCCACTGGGAAAAGCGGGACCGCAATCTAGCCCGCCGGCGCGCCCGGCGCAAGCGGGCCTACGACTCGCGCGCGGCGGCTCCGGGGCGGGTGCGCAGGCGGGCCAGCAGGTCGCGCAGGCCCTCCTTCACCTCGTAGATCGTCATGTGCCGCTCGGCCTGATCGAAGCCCATCTCGACCTGGGGCGATTCCTCGCGCCGTTCGTCGAGCAGCGTGCGGCGCGCGCCCTCGATCGTGTAGCGACGGTCGTACAGGAGGTCCTTGATGCGGAGCAGCAGCTTGACCTCGTCCGGGCGGTACATGCGGTTGCCGGCCCGGTTCTTCTTCGGACGCAGCATGCTGAACTGCGTCTCCCAGTAGCGCAGGACGTGCGGCTTCACGTCCAGCATGTCGCTGACCTCGCTGATGGAGCGGTACAGCTTGCTGTCGGGCTCGGCGGCTGTCTTGCGGGTCGCCACGATCGCTCCTTCCGCGCGCGCCCTAGCTCTCTCGCTTGAGGTCGCGCGTCATGAGTGCCTGCAGCGCCTCGCGCGGGCTCCGGCCCTCGAGCGCGATGGCGCAGACCTGCTCGGTGATGGGCAGCTCGATCCCGCGTTCGCGCCCCAGGTCCCGCGCGGCCCGCGAGGTGTTGACGCCCTCGGCGACCATCACCATCCCGCCGAGGACCTGCTCCAGCGTCTCGCCGCGACCGAGCCGCTCGCCCACGTACCGGTTCCGGCTGTGGCGGCTCATCGCGGTCGTGATCAGGTCGCCCATGCCCGTGAGGCCGAAGAACGTCTCGAGCCGGCCTCCCATCGCCACGCCCAGCCGTGCGATCTCCGCCAGGCCGCGCGTCAGCAGGGCGCCCTTCGTGTTGTCTCCGTAACCCAGCCCATCGCACACGCCGGCGGCGATGGCGATGATGTTCTTGAGCGCCCCGCCGTACTCGCAGCCGGCCACGTCGTCGTTCGTGTACACCCTGAGGCGCGCCGTCGAGCACATCACCTGGACCGCCCGCGCCCGCGACTCGTCCGCGCACGCGGCCACGATCGAGGTGGGAATGCCGACCGCGACCTCCTCGGCGTGGCTCGGGCCGGTCAGCGTCACCGGCGCCGGATCGCCGAGCACCTCGTGCAGCACTTCCGAGAGCCGGCGCAGCGTGCCCAGCTCGAGTCCCTTGCTCGCGCACACCGGGACGCCCCGCGCCCCGAGCGCACGCACCCCGCCGGCCACCTCACGGATGGCCTGCGAGGGCACGACGTAGAGGTGGAACTGCGCCCCTTCGAGCGCCGTCTCCAGCTCCGAACGCACCTTAACCCCCGCCGGTAGCGGGATGCCAGCAAGGAATTTGCGGTTCTCGCGGTCGCGCTCGAGGTCCGCCAGCTGGCCCGCGTCGTTGCCCCAGATGCGCACGTCGTGGCCGGCGTGGGCGAGGTGGATGGCCAGCGTCGTGCCCCAGGAGCCGGCGCCGAGCACCGCGACCGCACTCACGGCTTCTCCCGGGTGAACGTGAAGCGGCGCTCCTCGCCGCGCAGCAGCCGGCCGACGTTCTCGCGGTGCCGCACGATGACGACCACCGCGAGCAGCACGCCGAGCAGGAAGGCCGGGCTCGCGGCGCCGTCGGGGCTGAAGCGCCAGAGCGCGATCGTGAACGCGATCGAGCCGAGGATGGAGCCGAGCGAGACGAAGCGCGTCACCAGCAGCGTGGCGGCGAACACGGCCACGAAGACCCCGAACGCCGGCGGCGAGAGCGCGAGCAGCACCCCCACCGTCGTGGCCACGCCCTTGCCCCCCTTGAAGCCGGCGAGGAACGTCCACACGTGCCCGGCGACGGCGGCGAAGCCCACCGCGATCGCGCACCAGGCCGCGCCACCGGGGAACGCCTGCGCCCAGCCCGCTCCCGGCACCAACCAGACGGGCAGCGCGCCCTTGGCGATGTCGAGCAGCAGCGTCGCGACGCCGATGCCGGGCCCCAGCGAGCGGTAGACGTTCGTGGCCCCGAGGTTGCCCGAGCCCACGGTACGCACGTCGATGCCACGCAGCCAGCGCCCCAGCCACAGTCCCCACGGCAGCGAGCCGCAGGCGTAGCCGACCAGGAGCGCGAGCACGAGGGCGAGCACGGCGTCCATGCTACTCGCTCTTCTTGACCCGGAAGCGCAGGGGCGTGCCGTGGAACCCGAAGTGCTCCGCGAACTGTCCCCACAGGTAGCGGCGGTAGTTGTCCGTCAGGCGCGACGGCGCGTTCACGAACAACGTGAACGTCGGCGGCCGGATCCCCGTCTGCGTCATGTAGTAGATCCTCGGGGTCTTCCCCAGCACGTTGCTGGGCACGGCCCGCCGCCGCTGCGCCTGCTCCAGCCACTCGTTGAGCCTGCCGGTGGGGATGCGGCGCCGCGACTCGGCGGCCCGCTCGGCAATGTACTCCGGAAGCCGCGCGAGGTGGATCCTTTCCGTCGCGGACACGGGATGCGCCGGCAGGTCGGCCAGCGTCGGGAAGCGCCGCGCGCGCTCGGACGTGACGGCCTTCCACGCCTGCTCGCGCTCCTCGACGAGGTCCCACTTGTTGTAGAGCAGCAGCACCGAGCAGCCCGCGTCGAGCGCGTGGTGCGCGAGCCGCGCCTCCTGCTTCTGGAAGCCCTGCGGCGCGTCGACCACGATGCAGGCGACGTCCGCGCGCTCGAGCGCGGCCAGCGCCCGCATGGTGGCGTAGAACTCGGCCTGGTCGTCGAACTCCGCCTGTCGCCGGATGCCGGCCGTGTCGACGAGCACGAAGTTGCCGTGCGGCGTGCGCCACTCGGCGTCGATCGCGTCGACGGTCGTGCCCGCGCGGGGTTCCACCAGTACGCGATCCTCGCCCAGCAACGCATTGACGAGGGACGACTTGCCGACGTTGGGCCGGCCCACGATCGCGATCCGACCCGCGGGCTCCGCGCTGGCGTCGGGCTCGTCCGGGAGCAGCGCGAGCACCGCGTCGAGGAGATCGCCGATCCCGAGCCCGCCCTCGGCGGCGATCGCCATGGGCGCGCCCAGTCCGAGGCGGTGGAACTCGTGCACGATCGGGTCGCCCGGCCGGTCCACCTTGTTCACGACCACGATCGCCTTCGCGCCCGAGCGGCGGAGCTGCGTGGCGATCGCCTGGTCGAGATCGGTGACGCCCGTCTGGGCGTCGACCAGGAAGACGACCGCGTGCGCGAGGCCGACGGCCGTCTCCGCCTGCCGGCGGATGTCCGCGTCGCGCGTCTCCGACGAGCCCGGAAGGAAGCCCCCGGTGTCGACGAGCACGAACGGCCGCCCGCTCCACTCCGCGCGCACGGCGTTGCGGTCACGCGTGACCCCCGGCCGGTCGTGGGTGACCGCGCGACGCTCGCCGAGGATGCGGTTGAAGAGCGTCGACTTGCCGACGTTCGGTCTTCCGATGATGGCGACGACGGGTGGGGACATGCTCGGGTCCGGCTGGAGGCGACGGGACGGCGCGCCGGGCCGGTGGCCGGGCCGACGCGCCGTGGACCCGTAGGGCATGGAGCGGGCAACGGGGTTCGAACCCGCGACCTCAAGCTTGGGAAGCTCGCGCTCTACCAACTGAGCTATGCCCGCGTATGCGAGTGGCTGGAGGCGACGGGTCAAGCTACGGGAGGAGCGCCGGCAGTGTCAACCGCGCCCGGGTCGGCCGCCCCCGCCGCGGCGGGCTCAGACGGCCAGCGCCGCGCGCGCCGCAGCCAGCGCCGCCGCGGGCGCGAGCGGGTGCGCGTCGAGCCGCGGGGCCTCGACCTGGTGGCGGAACCACGTGCGCTGCCGCTTGGCGAGCTGGCGCGTGCGCTGGTCCGTGCGCGTCCGCGCCTCCTCCACGCCGATCCGGCCCGCGAGCAGCGCCACGGCCTCGTCGTAGCCGATTGCCCGCAGCGCCGCGAGCGCGTCCCCCAGCCCGCCCTCGAGCAGGGCGTGCGCCTCCTCCACGAGCCCGCCCTCGAACATCGCGCGGGTCCGGCGCTCGATGCGCCGGGCGAGCTCGCACGGCGGGCAGGTCACTTCGAGCACGCGCCAGTCCGCGGGAAAGCCCCGCCGCGCCGACTGCGAGCGCCACCATGCCAGCGGCCGGCCGCTGGCCTCGGCGACCTCGAGCGCGCGGACGATGCGCTGGCCGTCGCGCGGCTCCAGCCGCGCGGCGGTCGCGGGGTCTAGCGTCGCGAGGCGCGCGTGCAGCGCCTCCGGACCGAGCGCGTCCCGCTCCGCGACCAGCCGCGCCCGCACCGCGGGATCGTGGGGCGGCTCGGCGTGCAGGCCGCGCATCAGCGCGGCCAGGTAGAGTCCGGAGCCGCCCACGAGGACCGGCGTGACGCCGCGTCCGAGCAGCGCCTCGCACGTCGCGGCCGCGAGGCGCGCCCACGTCCCCGCCGTGGCGCGCTCGCCCAGCGCGAGCGCGTCGAAGAGATGGTGTGGCCGGCGTGCGCGCTGCCCCGGCGTGGGCTTGCCGGTGCCGATCTCGAGCTCGCGGAAGACCTGCCGCGCGTCGGCGCAGACGACCTCGCCGCCGATCGCGTCCGCGAGGTCCTCCGCGAGATCGGTCTTGCCCGTCGCGGTGGCGCCGACGATCGCGACGACGCGCCGCATGGTCAGCCGCGGCCGAAGCGCCGGTGCAGCTCGTCGAGGTCGAGCCGCACGAACGTGGGCCGGCCGTGCGGATCGCCGTGTGGCCGCGAGGTGGCGAACAGCCGGTCGACGAGCGAGCGCATCTCCTCGCGCGTCAGCGCGTCGCCCGCCTTGACCGCCGCGTGGCAGGCGTGCGAGCGGGCGAGGCGCTCGAGCAGGTCGTCCTGCGCGCTGCCGGTCGCGGGCCCCTCGCCGATCCCGTCGAGCAGGTCCTGCAGCAGACGCGGCGCGTCGAGCACGCGCAGGCCCGAGGGCACGCCCTGGATGACGACCGTCGGCGGCCCGAGCGGCGCGAGCTCCCAGCCGAGCTGGCGCAGGTTCGGCCCGACCTCGAGCAGCAGCTCGAACTGGTCGCGCGTGAGGTCGACGAGCGTCGGGAACATGAGCACCTGCGACGTGCCCTGCTGGCCCTCGAGCCGCGCGCGCGCCTCCTCGTAGAGGATGCGCTCGTGCGCCGCGTGCTGGTCCACGATCACGAGCCCGCCGCGCACCGGCGCGAGGATGTACGTGCGGTGGAGCTGCCAG
>JBAIWU010000226.1:0-2958 GCA_037917155.1 Candidatus Eiseniibacteriota bacterium | reverse complement strand
CGTTCTGCACCGGCGTCGCCGTGCACAGCAGCAGGTAGCGCGGGTTGAGGTCGTTGATGAACTTCCAGCCCAGCGTGAGGTGGTTGCGCAGCCGGTGCGCCTCGTCGACCACGACCATGTCGTAGTTGGCGCCGCGCACGCGGCGGCGGTGCCGCTCGTGCCGCGCCGTCTCGAGCGACGAGATGACGAGCGGGTGCCGGCCCCACTGGCCGGCGGGACCGCGCGAGACGACGAAGTCGAGCTCGAACTTCTCCCACAGCTCGGCGCGCCACTGCTCGCACAGCGAGGCAGGCACGAGGATGAGCACGGTGCGCACGGCGCCGCGCAGCAGGTACTCCTTGAGCACGATGCCCGCCTCGACGGTCTTGCCGAGGCCGACCTCGTCCGCGAAGATCCCGCGCCCGCCGAAGTCGCGCAGCATGCGCAGGCAGGCGTTCACCTGGTGCGGGAAGCGCTCCACGCCGCGCAGCGAGTCGAGCGACAGCAGCCGGTCGGCGCTCGCCCATCCCGCCCATTCCTCGGCCTGCGCGCGCACGTCGAAGTGGCCCTGCGACATGCCCTCGTTGTGCAGCCAGCGCTCGAGCAACCGGTCGCTCTGCGGGTGCCAGTAGCGCTGCGGCGCCCCGGCCCGCGGCGGCTCCGGCGGCACGGGCGTGCCGTCGTCGGCGAGCACCTGCCCGGGCTCGGCCGGGGAGGCGGGCGCGTCGACGATCGTCCACTCGCGCGCCGCCGAGAGCCGGCGGAGCTGGCCGTCGAAGACGACCTCGAGCACCTCGCGGCCGCGATCCGTGTGCACCTCGACGATCAGCCCCTCGCCGAAGACCGGATGGTGGAGCCGCAGGCCCACCTGGTAGCGGGATTCGCTCACGTCCACAGGTCGCACTCCTCGCCGGGTGTGGGGATGCGCACGGTGGCGCCCGTGCGCTCGCGCAGCTTCTCGGCCAGCGTCTCCGCCGGCGTCGGCTCGCCGTGCACCAGGAAGATGGTCCGGGGCGCGGGCTGGAGCCGGGAGACCCACGCCAGCAGCTCGGCCTGGTCCGCGTGGGCGCTGAAGCCGTCCAGCGCGGCGATCTCGGCCCGCACCTGCACCGGCTCGCCCAGCACGTTGACCGTCGTGGCGCCGTCGTGCAGGCGCCGGCCGAGCGTGCCGTCGCCCTGGTAGCCCACGAACAGCACCGTGTTGCGGGCGTCGCCGAGCGCGTGCCGCAGGTGGTGGACCACGCGGCCGCCCTCGCACATGCCCGAGGCCGAGATGATGATGCAGGCGCCGGAGCGCTCGTCGAGGGCGCGGGACTCCTCGGGCGTCGCCACGTAGCGCAGGCGCGCGAAGCCGAACGGCTGGCCGTCGCCGCGGCGGAACTGCTCGAAGGTCTCCGCGTCGAAGCATTCCGGGTGGCGCACGAACACCTCCGTCGCGTGCCGCGCCATCGGGCTGTCGACGTAGATCGGCAGCTCGGGCAGCCGGCCCGCGACGATCAGGTCGTGCAGCGTCGCGACCAGCTCCTGCGTGCGCCCCACCGCGAACGCGGGCACCAGCAGCTGGCCGCCGCGCGCCATCGTCCGCTTCACGGTGTCGACCAGGCCCTGCACGGTCGCGGCCTCGTCGCCGTGCAGCCGGTCGCCGTACGTGCTCTCGAGCACGAGCACGTCCGGCGCGGGCGGGATCTCGGGGTCGCGCAGGATCGGGCGCGCCGGCCGGCCGAGGTCGCCGCTCATGCACAGCCGCAGCGTGCGTCCGCCGGAGGCGAACTCGAGCGTCGTCAGGGCCGAGCCCAGGATGTGGCCGGCGTCGTGGTACGTCGCGGTGACGCCCGGCATCGGGCTCCAGCGCTCGTGGTAGCGGTGCGTCTCGAGCCGCTCGAGCGTCGAGTCGACGTCGGCCATCGTGTAGAGCGGCTTGCGCGGTCCCCGATGGTTCGGGCGCCGGTTCACGTGCTCGAGGTCCTTCTCCATCAGGAACGCGCTGTCGGGAAGCAGCACGCGCGCCAGGTCCGCGGTCGCGGGGGTCATGTGGATCGGCCCGCGATAGCCGTGGGCGGTCAGTGTCGGCAGGTTGCCCGTGTGGTCGAGGTGCGCGTGCGAGACGACCACCGAGTCGACCTCGTCCGCCGCGAAGTGGAACGTGCGGTTGATGCGCTCGGCCTCGTCGCGGTGCCCCTGGAAGAGTCCGCAGTCGAACAGCAGCGCGCGCGTGCCGAGCCGGATCAGGTGCCTCGATCCGGTGACCGTGCGCGCGGCGCCGTGGAACGCGATGCGGAGGGGCTCGGTCATGGTCAGTAGGCCGCGTACAGGATCAGGCCGGCCGCGACCCGGACCTCGTGGTTGAGCTGGCCGTCGAGCAGCACGGCCATGTAGCGCGTGCCGAGGTCGAACGCCCAGCTGCGGTAGAAGAAGCGCTCGAGCCCCGCGCCCACGCTCATGTAGTAGCCGTCCGGGACCAGCGGGTACTGGATGACGCCGTCCACCTGCTTCGCCGAGACCTGCGCGAGCCCGATGCCGGCGTTCACGAACCTCGGCGTCTTGGTGCGGGTGCCGAAGTACTGGTAGATCTGGAAGCCCTCCGTGTTCACCATCAGCGTCTGGCGGGGCACGAGCGGGTAGGCCGCGGTGAACGCCCGCGTCGAGTCGACGCTCGGCGAGCGGGTGTCCAGCCGCATCTCCTCGAACGAGAGCCCGATCGCGCGCTCGTAGCGCATGCGGTACACGAGCCGCAGCGCGAGCACGCCGCCGTTGCCGAACTCCCATCCCAGGTTGCCGGTGCTGGCCAGGCCGCCGTACGTGCCCTGCACGCCGAAGCCCACCTGCCCGGCGCGGGGCAGCACGATCGGGACCGCGCGGGCCTGCGACGCGACCAGCACGATGCACGATGCGAACGATGCGATGGCGAGAACCCGCTTCATCCTGCCTCCACGACCCCGGTCGTAGTGGTCCGGGCCGTCAGGCCCGGGGGTGGAACTG
>JBAIWU010000225.1:0-1720 GCA_037917155.1 Candidatus Eiseniibacteriota bacterium | reverse complement strand
GGCGTCCACGCGATCCTGCCGCACGAAGCCCTGGCCGATCTCGGCCCGCGCTGACGCGAGCACGCGTCGCCCGATGGGCCCGCGCACCCAAACGCGAATCAGCAGCTGCAGGCTTCGCCGCGCCAGGCCTTGCGGGCTTCCTGGACCAGGAAGACCGGCATGACCAGGGCGGCGATCGGGTCGGCCCACCACCAACCCAGGAGCGCGTTCAGCGTGATGCCGGCGAGCGCGGTCGCCGAGAGCCACATGCAGGCGGTCGTCTGGAACGAGTCGGCCTCCAGCGCGTGGCTGCCCAGCTCGACGGCCGCACGGCGCTTCAGGCCCGCGAGGCGGTACATGACCACGATCGTCGCCGCCAGCAGGGCGACGCCGACCGGCGAGGGCTGCGGCGGCTCCGCGCGCCACAGCGTCGTGGCGGCGTCCGCCACCACGTAGAGCGCGAGCGCCACCAGCGACGCAGCGACCAGGCGGTGGGCGCGGCGGTCGAGCCGCGTGACCGCGTGCGCGTCGGGCGCCGTGCGCTCGGCGTGCAGCCGCCAGAGGAGGATCGCCGCCGAGGCGACCTCGATCACGCTGTCCACGCCGAAAGCCAGCAGCGCGACGCTGCCGGCGGCGACGGCGGCGGAAAGGCCGACCGTGGCCTCGAGCAGCGTCCACGCGAGCGTGGCGTACTCGAGGCGCAGCGCGCGACGGCGCGTGCGTTCGCGTCGCGCGTCCTCGCCGGCGGGAGTGGAGAGCAGCGGGATCTCGCTCATCGTGCACAAGCGTATCCGAGGTCCGCCGGATCACCGCGTGAAGTCGTCGAGACGCGCTTCGCGTTAGATCCGCCGCACTCGCGCGAAGAATTGGCCGCGGCCGCCGTGCTTCGCCCGGGCGCGGCCAGGGCGCACGCTCCATCCCCAGCGGCACGATGCCGCGAATTCGAGCGCGCGGATGCAGCATGGGCATGAGAGCATCAAGTCCGCCCCGCGCGCCGGCTTCCTTCCATCCTCCGGAGGCTCGCATGCTCCCCTTCGCTCCCCGTTCGTTGATGCCGCGCACCCTCGTCTTCGCTGTTCTGCTGGCGCTCGGCGCCGCCGCTACCGCGCGCGCCCAGATCTGGACCGAGGTCGGCGACGCGCCCGACCTGCCGCCCGCCCAGGTCACGACGGGCAGCGGCCCGCTGCTCACCATCCAGGGCTTCCTCAGTGCCCCGCTGGACGTCGACATGTACGCGTTCCAGATCGTCACGCCGACGCCGCCAGGCGCGCCGCTCGTGCAGCTCCAGTGCGTCCTGATCCAGGGACCCAACGCGTTCCTGTTCGATGCCGCCGGGATGGGCATCGTCACCAACGAGACCTGCTCGGGTGGCCTCAAGACGCTCGCGGTCCCGGCCTCGCTGCTGCCGGGCCTGTACTACGTCGCGGTCGCCAACTACGGGATGGAGCCGTTCTCGCCGGGCGGCCCGATGTGGCAGACGAACCTGCCGGGCGACCGGGCACCGGACGGGCCCGGGGCGCCGGGACCGGTGGTCACCTGGGGCGGGACGCCGATCCCGAACCCGCTCAATCCGTACACGCTGAACCTCGCGTACGCCGGCTACGCGGCCGCCGCGACGCCGGTGCGCAAGCCGTCGTGGGGCACGCTCAAGGCGTTCTACCGGTAATCGGAAGTCACCGTCTGTCCTTGGCGACCACCTTCGCACCAGGGGGTGATCGTCGCATATCTGCGGTGGGAGACG
>JBAIWU010000224.1:0-1504 GCA_037917155.1 Candidatus Eiseniibacteriota bacterium | reverse complement strand
CGAGGAGAAGGAGATCCTGCGCCGCGCGGGGCTCGCCACGCTGCCCGCGCTGACGCCGCAGGCGACGCGCGAGCAGGTGCTCGAGGCGCGCGAGGCGCTGTCGGGCGTGTACGTGGACGACAAGATCCAGGAGTACGTGCTCGACCTCGTCGCCGCCACGCGCCGGCCCCGGGACGTCGGGCTCACGGGGCTGGACAGCCTGATCTCGTACGGCGGCTCGCCGCGCGCGACGCTCTTCCTGGTCCGCGGCGCGCAGGGGCACGCGCTCGTGCGCGGCCGGCCCTACGTGCTGCCCGAGGACGTCAAGGCCATCGCGCCCGACGTGCTGCGCCACCGGATCATGGTCTCCTACGAGGCCGAGGCCGAGGGCGTCGACGGCGAAGAGGTCGCGCGCCGCATCCTGGAGCAGGTGCGCGTGCCCTGATGGAAACCGCGGAACTGCTTCGCAAGGTCCGGCGGCTGGAGATCCGCAGCCGCCGCCTGGTCGAGGACCTGTTCGCGGGCAACTCGCAGAGCGTCTTCAAGGGCCGCGGCGTCGAGTTCGAGGAGGTGCGCCCGTACGTGCCCGGCGACGAGGTGCGGGACATCGACTGGAACGTCACCGCCCGCCTCGGGGCGCCCTACGTGAAGCGCTTCGTCGAGGAGCGCGAGCTGACCGTGATGCTGGTGGTCGACGTCTCGCGCTCGATGCGCTTCGGGACCACGACCCAGGACAAGCGCGAGCTGGCCGCGGAGCTGTGCGCGGTGCTCGGCTTCGCCGCCATGAGCAACAACGACCGCGTCGGCCTGCTCATGGCGGCGGGGGACGTGGAGCACTTCGTCGCGCCCGCGCGCGGCCGCACGCACCTGCTGCGCATGCTGCGGGACGTGCTCGAGGTCGAGCCCGGCAGCGAGGGCACGCGGCTCGGCCAGGCGGCGCACTTCCTGACCCGGATGCTGCGCCGGCGCTCGCTGCTGTTCTGGATCTCGGACTTCGAGGACCGCCTCGACACGCGCGACTGGCGCGTGCTCGCGCGTCGCCACGAGCTGACCGCGCTCGCGCTGCGGGACCCGCGCGACGAGGCGCTGCCCGAGGTGGGCTGGACCGTGCTCGAGGACCTCGAGACCGGCGCGCGGCGGCTGGTGAACACCGGCAGCGCCGGCGTCCGGCGGCGCTACCAGCACCAGGCCCGCGAGCGGCTGCGCGCGGCCGAGCAGGCGCTCGCACGCGCGCAGTGCCCCATGGTCGAGCTGCGCACGGACCGGCCGTACCTGCCCGTGCTCATGCGCTACTTCTCGCGCGCGGCGCGCACCCGGCGGGGCATCGCGTGAGCGGACGCGCCCTGCTCGCGGCCGCGCTCGCGGCGACGACGCTGCGGCTGATGCCGCCGGGCTTCAGCCAGAAGCCGCACGACCGCGTGGACCCGGCGCGGCTGCCCGCCGCGCTCGCGCAGGGCTCGCGCGCGGCGCAGGACCCGGGCGCGGTGACGCTGCATGCGAGCCTCGCGCCGGCGCCGGCGCGGCT
>JBAIWU010000223.1:0-1678 GCA_037917155.1 Candidatus Eiseniibacteriota bacterium | reverse complement strand
TACCTCGTGCCCGACGCGGTCGCGCGCCGGATCGCCACGCGCGGGCTCTACGGAGCGCGGCGCCGCCGGGCGCGCGCCGGGGCGGCCTGAATGCCGACCTCCGAGCACCACCAGATTCCGCACGTCGTCGACGCGATCCAGCGCGAGGCGCCGCTCAGCGTCCTCGACGTGGGCTGTGGCTGGGGCAAGTACGGCGTGCTCGTGCGCGAGTACACGCAGGCCACGCGCGTCGACGCGATCGACGTGAACCCGCCGCGCTACCCGGTCTACGACCATGTCTACCTCGGCGACCTGCGCGCGCTGGGCACGCTGCTGCCCGCGGACGCGCCGCGCTACGACCTCGCGATCTTCCTCGACGTGATCGAGCACTTCGGGAAGGCCGAGGCGTGGGACGTGCTCGATCAGCTCTGCGCGCGCGCCAGGCGCGTGCTCGTCACGACGCCGTGGGGCTTCCGGCGGCAGGAGATCCCGGGCATGCCGTTCGAGACGCACCGCTCGGGCTGGTACCCGTGGGACTTCGGCCGCCGCTGCGCGGTGCACCACTGGCAGGCGTTCCCGGGGCACTACACGAGGCACCTGCGGCTGCCGCGCCTCTGGCAGCTGCTCGCGGTGATCGGCGCGCGCGGCGACTGAGCCGGGCGGCGCTTGTTCCCGCCGGGGCGAGGACGTAGCGTCCCGGCCCATGTCCCGCCTGATCGTCCTGGACGCCCTCGGTCTCGCGTACCGCGCCTACTACGCGTTCATCGGCCGGCCGCTGCGCAACAGCCGCGGCGAGAACACGTCCGCCATCTTCGGCTTCGGCAACATGGCGCTGCGCTTCCGCCGCGAGCAGTCGCCCGACCTCTGGGCGCTCGCGTGGGACGGGCCCGGGCCGACGTTCCGGCACGAGATGTATCCCGAGTACAAGGCGCACCGCCCGCCCATGCCCGAGGACCTCGCGGCGCAGCTCACGCCGATCGAGGACCTCGCGCAGTGCATCGGGCTGCCCGTGATCGAGAAGCCGGGCATGGAGGCGGACGACGTCATGGCCACGCTCGCGCGCCTGGGGGCCGAGGCGGGGCACGACGTCGTGCTCGTGACCGGCGACAAGGACATGCTGCAGTGCGTGAACGAGCGCGTCACCGTGCTCGCGCCGAAGGCGCGCGACGAGTACGCCCGCCTCGACGCGGACGCCGTGCGCGCGAAGTGGGGCGTGGGCCCCGAGCACATCCGCGACGTGCTCGCGCTGATGGGCGATTCCTCGGACAACATCCCGGGCGTGCCCGGCGTCGGAGAGAAGACGGCCGTGGAGCTCATGGGCCAGTTCGGCTCGCTCGAGGCGCTGTACGACGGGCTCGAGTCCGTCGCGAAGCCGGCGCTCCGGAAGAAGCTGCTCGAGAACCGCGCGCTGGCCTACCTCTCGCGCGAGCTCGCCACGGTGCGCGCCGACCTCGACCTCGGGCTGGGGCTCGAGGCGCTGCGGGCGGCGCCGATCCGGCGCGACGCCCTGCAGGCGTTCGCGAAGCGCTGGGAGATCCGCCGGCTCGAGAACGTGGCGCTCGACGAGGGCGCCGCCGGGGAGGACGCGGGCGCACCGGTCGCGGCGCGCCCGCCCGAGCGCCGCGGGAGCGCGGCCGAGCAGCGCGAGGCGCCGCCGGCCCCGGGAGCGTTCGGCGTGCCGGCGTTCGCGCCGCCGGCC
>JBAIWU010000222.1:0-2292 GCA_037917155.1 Candidatus Eiseniibacteriota bacterium | reverse complement strand
ATGAGCGCGGTCGCGACGCGCGCGCTCGGGCGCTGCCTCGCGTGCGGCGGCACGCGCCTGAAGCCCCTGGCCATGCGCTACGAATGGCAGGAGACCGCGTTCCCCGCCGCCGAGTGCGCGGCGTGCGGCATGCGCTTCCTCGACGTGCAGCCCGTGGGCGCCTCGCTCGCGCGCATGTACTCGGCCGAGTACTTCCGGGCGGACTTCCGCTGCGGGCGGAGCGACGCGGCCTCGTCCGACGAGGACGCGTTCCGCGCCGAGAACGCGGGCCTGCTCGATCGCTTCGAGCCCTTCCGCGGCGCGGGCCGGCTGCTCGAGGTGGGCTGCGCGTACGGCGGGCTCCTGCGGGCCGCGGCCGGGCGCGGGTGGCACGTCACCGGTGTCGAGCTGTCCGCCGAGGCGGTCGCGCACGCGCGCGGGCTGGGGCTGGACGTCCACCGGGGCGCGCTCGAGGACGTCGTGCTGCCCGCGGACGCGTTCGACCTCGTCTACATGGGCGACGTGCTCGAGCACGTGCCGGACTGCCGCGAGACCGTGGCGCGCGTCGCGCGCCTGCTCGCGCCGGGCGGACACCTCTTCCTGCGCGGCCCCATCACGACGCACTCGCTCGCGCGCGCGCTGGCGCTGCGCGCGTACCGGCTCGCGGGCCGCGCGATCGTGCTGCGCGAGCCGCCCTACCACCTGTGGGAGTTCACGCCCCGCTCGCTCGCCGCGCTGGTGCGCGCGGCGGGGCTCGGGGTCGTGGCGCTCGAGCAGGCGAAGATCCCGCCCGGGCGGGCGCACGGCTCGAAGAGTGCGCTCCAGCGCGCGGCCATGGCGGCGCTCGATGCGGTGAACGTGCCGATCACGCGCGCGTTCAACGCGCTCGGGGACCGGATCGTGCTGGTGGCGCGCCGCCCCGCGTGAGCGGCGCGGCGGCGGCAGCCGTCGCCCTCAGCGCCGCGCGGCCCGCCTCGGAGCGGCCGGCCGGCGCACCTCGACCCACACGCTGTCGGCGGGCATCGGGCGCTTCGAGGCGAAGGACCACGTGCGCCACCCGAGCTGGCGCGTGATCTCGGTGCGCGGCAGGTTGGCGCGCACGGTGCAGCCCGCCGGGACGTGGACGTCGAGCGACCACGTCGGCAGCGGCGCGCCCTCGGGCCACTCCGGGATCACGCACGTCCCGCCCCGGACCAGCGCGACCGTGCCGGGGGAGCGGCGCACCCAGCCGCGCCCGCCCGACGACCACGCGCCGATGCAGGCGACGTTGAGGCCGGCCGGCCCGGGCACGAGGCCGCGGTCGGCCACGACGACGAGGCTGTCGTGCACCGGCGTCGAGAACTGGAGCGGCACCGCCCCCGGGAGCTGGTTCATCTCGACCCGGCTCAGCTCCGGCCCCCCGAAGCGCAGTACGAGGACGCGCAGCGGCCGGCGCACGGTGAGCCAGCCGCGCGTGCTGCCGGTCCACTGCGCCGCCGCGGGATCGATCACCATGTCGACGCTCATGCGCCGCGGCACGATGGCGAACGTGTCAGGGTGCAAGGAGGACGGCGTCGCCGCCGAAATCGCTGCGGCGAGAGCGAAGCCCAGTGCTAGCATGCCGGCCACGCTAATCGCGGCGCGTGTGCCGCGCAACGCCGGGACGCCCTCGGGTCCCCCACACCCTTGTTGGGAGGGTCGCATGTCCATCCGCAACGTTTCGCTCCGCACCACGCTCCGTTCCGCGCTCACGGCGGGCGTCGCCGGCCTGCTCGCGCTGGCGGCGATGTCGGCGGCCAAACCCGCCGCGCCCGCGGCGCCGGCCGGCGCCGCCGCCCGCAAGGCACTCCTCGAGCGCGGCGAGTACCTCACGACCACGATGGGCTGCAACGACTGCCACACGCCGGGCACGCTCTACGGCGCGCCCGACTTCAAGCGCAGGCTCTCGGGCAGCGAGCTGGGCTGGCGCGGGCCGTGGGGCGTGTCGTTCGCGCGCAACCTGACGCCGGACCCGGAGACGGGCCTGGGCTACTGGAGCGAGTCCGAGATCGTCAACGCGCTGCGCACGGGCGTGAAGAACGACGGCAAGACGCTGCTGCCGCCGATGCCGTGGCAGAGCCTGGCGATCCTCACGGACGCCGACGCGCACGCGATCGCGGCCTACCTGATGAGCCTGCCGCCGGTGAAGCACGCGGTGCCCGACGCGGTGCCGCCGGGGCAGACGTACGCCGGCCCGGTGATGGACTTCCCGCCGCCGCCGGCGTGGGACGTCCCGCCGCCCGCGGACAGGAAGTAGGCATCGCCCCGCCCCCGCGGCGGACCCGCCCGGGTCCG
>JBAIWU010000221.1:0-5515 GCA_037917155.1 Candidatus Eiseniibacteriota bacterium | reverse complement strand
CGCGCCGGTCTCGAGGTCCTCGAGCACCGTCCAGCCCGCGTCGGGCAGCGTCTCGTCGCGCGGGTCGCGCAGCGCGAGGGCCGTCAGCTCGTGACGCCGCGCGAGCACGCGCCAGTCGCGCGCGTCGAGCCGGTCCTCGAAGTCGGACAGCCAGAAGAGCAGCGATCGCCGGCGGAGCATGCGCGTCAGGAAGCGCGCCGCGCCGCCCAGGTGCGTGCCCTCGCTCGCGGGCTCGGTGTCGAGCACGTCCCGCAGCATGCGGAGCAGGTGCGTGCGGCCGCGCGCGGGCGGCACGAAGTGCTCGACCTCGCCGGCGGCGAGCAGCAGCCCGAGGCGGTCGTTGTTGCGCAGCGCCGCGACCCCCAGCACCGCGCACAGCTCCGCGGCGAGCTCGCGCTTGTCCTGGGCGGCGGTGCCGAACCGCATCGAGCGCGACACGTCCACGACGAGCACGACCGTGATCTCGCGCTCCTCGACGAAGCGCTTCACGTAGGGCGCGCCGAGGCGGGCGGTGACGTTCCAGTCGAGGTCGCGCACCTCGTCCCCGGGGACGTAGGGACGCACTTCCTCGAATTCGACGCCCCGGCCCTTGAAGACGCTCTGCGAGTTGCCGGCGAACAGGTCCTCGACGAGGTGGCGGCTGCGGATCTCCAGTCGCCGGACCTTTCGCAGCAGTTCCGCGGTTTCCATCAGGGCACGCGCACCTGCTCCAGGATGCGGCGCGCGATCTCCTCGCCGTCCACGCCCTCCGCCTCCGCCTCGTACGAGACCTGGATGCGGTGGCGCAGCACGTCGGGCGCGATCGCCTTGACGTCCTCCGGCAGCACGTACGGCCGGCCGCGCACGAGCGCGTGGCCCTGGGCGCCGCGGATCAGGAACAGCGTGGCGCGCGGCGACGCGCCGTACGCGACCAGGCTGTCGAGCCCGGAGAGGCCCTGCTCCCGGGGCCGTCGCGTGGCGGTCACGAGGTCGAGCACGTACTCCTGGATCTTCTCGTCGACGTAGACGCCCGAGAGCGCCTCGCGCGCCTCGAGCACCTGTTCGCGCGTCGCCTGCGGCTGCAGCATCGGCAGCGTCGCGAGGCCGGCCCGCCGCAGGATCTCCCTCTCCTCGGCGCGCTCGGGGTAGCCGATCCGGACCTTGAGCATGAACCGGTCGCTCTGCGCCTCCGGCAGCGGGTAGGTGCCCTCCTGCTCGATCGGGTTCTGGGTCGCGAGCACCAGGAAGGGCTGCTCGAGCCGGTGCGTCTCGTCGCCGAGCGTGACCTGCAGCTCCTGCATCGCTTCGAGCAGCGCCGACTGCACCTTGGCCGGGGCGCGGTTGATCTCGTCCGCCAGCACGATATGCGCGAACACCGGGCCGCGCTTGGCGGAGAACGAGCCGTCGCGCGGGTTGTAGATGAGCGTCCCGGTCAGGTCGGCCGGCAGCAGGTCCGGCGTGAACTGGATGCGCCGGAACTTGAGCGACAGCGCCTGCGCGAGGCTGGTGGCGGCCAGCGTCTTGGCGAGCCCGGGCACGCCCTCGAGCAGCACGTGGCCGCCCGTGAGCACGCCGATGAGCAGGCGGTCCACCATGGCGGCCTGTCCCACGATGGCCCGGGCCACCTCGTCGCGGACGCGCGTCAGCGTCTCGCCCGCGCGCTCGATCCGGCGGGCGGTCTGGAGATCGACGGTCATGCCTTCCCTTCCGTAGGTAGGGCCAATCGACACGCGGGTCCCCAACGGGACGCGCCGCCGCAGTATAGCGGACGGGACAAGGCGTTCCAGAGGAACGGCGTCAGGTCCGCGTCAGGCGTCGCGGCGCCGGATCAGGCCGCGGACGCCAGCGCGTCCGGCACGGGCACGTCGTCGGCGACCGCGGGGCTGTCGGCCAGCCACTCCGCGAACACCTCGCGAGCGTCCTTGAGCGCGAACGGCGCCTCGAACGACTCGAGCCGGTCGAGCCGGCTCAGCCCGCGCACGATGTCGAGCATCATCGCGGCCTCGCGCCCGGGGTCGCCGCACGCGCGCGCGCGCGCCATGGCCTGGTGGACCCGCAGGCGCGCGAGCGGCTCGACGTGCAGCTCGCGCCGGTACGCCGCGGCGGCGGCCTAGAAGAGCCGCTCGGCCTCCTCGAACCGGCCGGCGCCCGACTCCACGAGCGCGCGCCGGTGCAGCCTCGAGCCGGGGACGAACGCGGGGGCAATGCGCAGGAGGACCCGATCAGCGAAGGTGTCGAACAAGGGAGCGTTCCGGGCGAAGGGTCGGGCAACGGGTGTCCACCGGGGGACACGCAGGATCGGTGCCACCGGGCGGTCCGCCCGGATACGCCGGGAAACGCGCGCGGGGCGCCCCGGAGGCGCCCCGCCGTCGTTGCAGAATCCCCGCCCGGGCCCTCAGCCTGCACGCACGGCCGCGGCCCCGCCGCGCGCCAGCGGCTGCCAGCTGAACAGCGGGTAGCCCGACGCGAGCTCGGTGGCCTGCCGCTCGACCTCGCGC
This sequence comes from Candidatus Eiseniibacteriota bacterium, assembly GCA_037917155.1. GTDB lineage: Bacteria > Eisenbacteria > RBG-16-71-46 > RBG-16-71-46 > RBG-16-71-46 > CAIXRL01. The sequence continues at coordinate 3,038 of JBAIWU010000221.1, read as the reverse complement.
GCGAGCGCCTCGTCCTCGGGCCTCTCGAGCACCTTCGCGATCCAGCCGGCGATCAGCCGCATCTCGTCGACGCCCATGCCGCGCGTGGTCAACGCCGGCGTGCCGATGCGGACGCCGCTCGTCACCCACGGCTTCTGCGGATCGTCCGGGACGGCGTTCTTGTTCACCGTGATGCGCGCCCGGTGGAGCGCCTCCTCGGCGACCTTGCCCGTGAGCCGGCGCCGGCGCAGGTCGACGAGCAGCAGGTGGTTGTCCGTGCCGCCGGAGACGAGGTCGAATCCCATGGCCACGAGCGACTCGCCCAGCACGCGCGCGTTCTCGACCACGCGGCGCTGGTACTCGGCGAACGGCGGCGTGAGCGCCTCGCCGAAGCAGACGGCCTTCGCCGCGATGACGTGCATGAGCGGCCCGCCCTGCAGGCCTGGGAACATCGACTTGTCGAGCTTCTCCGCCACGTCCTGCCGCGCCAGCACGACGCCGCCGCGCGGGCCGCGCAGCGTCTTGTGCGTCGTGCTCGTCACGAGCGCCGCGTGCGGCACGGGGCTCGGGTGCAGCCCGGTCGCCACCAGCCCGGCGATGTGGGCCATGTCGACGACGAGCGTGGCACCCACCTCGTCGGCGATGCGCCCGAAACGCGCGAAGTCGATGATGCGCGGGTACGCGCTCGCCCCCGCCACGAGGATGCGCGGGCGGTGTTCCTTCGCGAGTCGCTCGACCGCGTCGTAGTCGATCCGCCCGTCCTCGGGGCGCACGCCGTACTGCACGCTGCGCCACAGCCGGCCGCTCACCGAGACGCTGTGCCCGTGCGTGAGGTGGCCGCCGTGCGCGAGGCTCATGCCCAGCAGCACCTCGCCCGGCGCCGACACGGCGAGGTAGGCGCCCAGGTTGGCGGAGGCGCCCGAGTGCGGCTGCACGTTCGCGTGGTCGGCGCCGAACAGCTGCTTGAGCCGGTCGCGCGCCAGCGTCTCGGCGACGTCGACGAACTCGCAGCCGCCGTAGTAGCGCTTGCCCGGCAGCCCCTCGGCGTACTTGTTCGTGAGCACCGAGCCCGCGGCCTCGAGCACCGCGTCGCTGACGAAGTTCTCCGAGGCGATCAGCTCGAGCGTCTCGCGCTGGCGCCTCGCCTCGGCGGCGATGGCCGCGTACAGCTCCGGGTCCTGCTGCTGGAGGATCGACACGGCCGGCCTTCCCTTCGTCAGGGACGCGAGTGCCCCTGCTCGTAGTCCCGGATCTTCTGCACGCGCCGCTCGTGGCGGCCGCCGGCGTACGGCGTCTCCAGCCAGATGCGCAGCCAGCGCAGCGCCGCCTCCGGCCCGGGGCCCGTGCGCCCGCCCAGCGCGAGCACGTTGGAATCGTTGTCCTGGCGCGTCAGGCGCGCGGTGTCGTCGCTGGTCACGACGGACGCCCGCACGCCCGCCACCTTGTTCGCCGCGATGCTGGCGCCGATCCCGGTCGCGCAGACGACCACGCCGCGCTCGACCTCCCCCTGCGCCACCTGCTCGGCGACGGGGATCGCGAAGTCCGGGTAGTCGACCGACTCGGTGCCCGAGTGCGTGCCGACGTCCACCACCTCGTGTCCCAGCCGGCCGAGCTCGGCCCGGATGGCCTCCTTGAGGTCGAACCCCGCGTGGTCGCTGCCGACCGCGATCCGCACGCTCAGCCGCGCTTGACCGCGCCCATCGGCACCGGCGTGAGCCAGCCGAACCGGTCGGGCCGCTCGCCCTTGACGATGCCGAAGAACGCCTCCTGGATCGCCTTCGTCACGGGACCGCGCTCGCCGCCCGCCACCTGGATGCGGTCCACGCTGGTGACCGGCGTGATCTCGACCGCGGTGCCGGTGAAGAAGAACTCGTCCGCGACGTAGAGCATCTCGCGCGGGATCACCGCCTCGCGCACCTTGTAGCCCATGTCGGTCGCGAGCTGGATGACGCTGCTGCGCGTGATGCCGGCGAGGATGCTCGAGCTCACGGGCGGCGTGATGAGCTCGCCCTTGACCACGATGAACACGTTCTCGCCGCTGCCCTCACTGACGAAGCCCTGGGTGTCGAGCGCGATCGCCTCGGCGTAGCCGTCCTCGACGGCCTCGAGCTTGAGGAGCTGCGAGTTGAGGTAGTTGCCGCCGGCCTTGGCCATCGCCGGCAGCGTGTTCGGCGCCATGCGCGCCCACGTGCCGACCTTGACCGCGACGCCCTTCGTGAGCGCGTCGTCGCCGAGGTACTTGCCCCACGGGTAGGCGGCGATCATGGTCTCGATCGGCGTGCCGATCGGGTTGACGCCGACGTGCGCGTAGCCGCGGTAGACGAGCGGCCGGATGTAGCACTCCTCGAGCCGGTTCACGGACACGGTCTCGATGCAGGCGCGCTCGAGCTGCTCGGCCGAGAACTGCGACTTCATCCGGTAGATCTTCGCCGAGTGGATCAGGCGCTCGATGTGCTCGCCCAGGCGGAAGATCGCGGGGCCGTTCTTCGTCGAGTACGCGCGGATGCCCTCGAACACGCTGGAGCCGTAGTGGAGCACGTGCGCGAGCACGTGCACCTTCGCCTCGTCCCACGGCACGAACTCGCCGTTCATCCAGATCTTGTCGCTCTTGATCATATTCGCCATGGCTCAGTCCTCGCGCGGGTCGCCCCGCTCATGACGCCTTGCGTGCCCGCAGTGCCTCGCGCACGGCCGGCGCGATCCGCCGGACGTGACGCTGGATGCGGTGCCAGCATTCCTCGTAGGCCTCCCGCGACGCTCCGAAGGGATCGGACACGGGCAGGCCGGGTTCGCCGGGTTCCGGCCACTCGCTCAGGACGTGGATGCGCTCGTCCGGCACGCCGAGCGCTTCGAGCGCGACACGATGCAACGGTTCCATCACGAACACGAAATCCGCCGACCGCGCGAGCGACGCCGTCGCGCGTCGCGCGCGGTGCGCTCCCAGGTCGACACCCTGCGCGGCCGCCACGGCGCGCGTGCCCTCGCTGGCCGGCTGGCCCTCGAGCGCGGCCGTGCCCGCCGAGGCGACCTCGACGCGCGCCGCGTCGGTGCCGAGCTCG
>JBAIWU010000220.1:0-16374 GCA_037917155.1 Candidatus Eiseniibacteriota bacterium | reverse complement strand
GCCCACCATGGTGGGGGAGAGTGCTCGCGCGCAGGGCGCCGTCCCGCGCCGCGGTGGTCCCGGGCCGCGCACGCGCCGCCGGGTCGTGGCGGCGGTCGCGGGAGTCGCGGCGCTGCTCGCGATCGCGGACGCGAAGCCGGTTCCGGGGCCGGACGTGCACCGGCCCGACGCCGACTGCCGCTTCTGCCACACGGCGGACGCCGCCGCCCTGCACGCCGACTCGACGCTGGCGCGGACCGCGCTCGTGCCCGATCTCGAGGCGCGCTGCCTTCGCTGCCACGGCGGCGAGGGGCCGTCGCACCCGACCGGCATGCGGCCGGGCCGGCCGGTCCCGCCGGAGCTGCCGCTCTCCCGCGACGGCCTCGTCACGTGCTCGACGTGCCACTGGCTGCACGGCGAGGGCGAGCGGGCACGCGACTACGAGCGGATCGACAACCGGCGGGGCCGGCTGTGCCTGTCCTGCCATACCCTGAAGGAGCTGCAGTGAGCCACAGCGGGTTCTGCGGTCGGCGCCGGCCGCGGTGCGGCGGGCGGAACGCGCGGGCTCCCATCCCGGAGGCGATCTTCGATGCTCCATGAACATCCCGTGCATCGCGCGCGGCAGCTGCGCTGGGTGCTGCCCCTGCTGGCGCTGCTGCTGGGCGCCACGCTGCTGACGCTGGCGGTCCAGTACGCGCTGAGCCAGCACGACGTCGAGGCGGAGTTCTTCCGCGCCCACAAGACGATCCACAACACGTCCCAGCTGCTGCGGCGCGGCCTGTGGGTGGGAGGGGCGGCGCTGCTGCTCGCGCTCGCGGGCATCGGCGCGTGGGCGCTGCGCACGACGCAGCGGATCGTGCGCCCCGTACACACGCTCCACCGCGCGCTCGACGCGCTCGCCGGCGGGGACCTCGGCGTGCGCGTCGAGCTGCACGGGAGCGACGAGTTCCGCGAGGTCGCCGAGAGCGCGAACCGGCTGGTCGGCGAGTTCGGCGCCACGCTCGGCCGCGTGCACGCGCTGACCGACCGCATCCGCGCGCTGAGCGAGCAGGTGGCCCGCGACCCGCACGACGAGGCGGCGCGCGCCGAGCTGCGCCGGCTCGCGGTCGAGCTCGACGAGTGCGTCGAGTTCTTCCGGCTCGGACCCGTCCGCACCGTCCGCGACGGGGACCGCTGACGTGCGCACGGCGCTGCTCGCGGCGCTGGTCGCCCTCGCGGGGACGGCCGCGGCCGCCCCCAGCGGGCTCGTGACGATCCCGACGGCGGACGTCGTGCCCGAGCGCCAGTGGCTCGCGCAGGTGCAGAACGGCAACACCGAGCTGAGCGGCTCCGGATCGCTGTTCGAGCAGCCCGAGCCGGCGCTGCAGGCGCAGCTGGGGTTCCTGCACGGCCGGCTCGAAGCGGGCTGCGACCTCGTGGCCGTGGACGGGCCGCGCGACTACCGGCCGGTCGCCAACGCGAAGGTCCTGCTCGTCGCCGAGGGCTACGCCCTGCCCGCCGTCGCGGCCGGCATCGCGCAGCTCGGGCCGCGGCTCGCCGGCTACGGCTACGTCGTCGCGAGCCGGACGCTCAACTACGAGCGCCTCCAGTACCAGAAGTTCCGCGCGCACCACCGCAACCTCAAGCTGCGCGGCATCCGGCTGCACGCGGGCGCGCTCGGGACGCCGAAGGATCCGCACGCGCTCCTCGGCTCGGACGTGGAGCTCTCCGATCACGCGGTGCTCCAGGCGGACTGGATCTCGGGAACCGATCATGCGCTCACGCTCGGGGGCGCGTGGATCGCGAGCCCGCTCCTGAGCGCGCAGGCGGCCCTGCTGGTCCAGAACGGCGGCGATCGCATCGACGGGGTCCAGCTCGGGGTCACGCGGCAGCTGCCGTGGTGAGCGCGGCGCCGCCGCGACACCATCAGGCGGCATCCGACCGGCGGGAGCCGTGCCGCCAACCCGGTCGCCGTCGGCTCGTGTGACGCCCCGCTCGCGGGCGATCCGCGGCGGCTCCCGCATTCCGACCCGAGCGCCGTTCGTGCATAGTGCGGGCGCGCGGCCGCGCGTCGCGGTTCCAGGCCCGTGCGGGCCGGGCGGCGACCGGATCCCAACCGCACACGAGGACGGCATGCCCGAAGGACCGGAGGTCGAGACCGAACGCCTGCACGAGGCCATCCACGAGGAGATGGAGAAGGAAGGCGGCGCGTTCCTCAAGCAGATCGCGCTCACGACCGCGCTGCTGGCCGCATTGGCGGCCATCGCCTCGATGCGCGCCGGCGACACGGTGAACGAGGCGCTCGTGCTCAAGACGGAGGCCACGCAGCTGCAGGCGCAGGCCTCCGACCAGTGGGCCTACTACCAGGCCAAGGGCATCAAGGCCGACATCGAGCGCGCGGCCCGGACGCCGTACGAGGCGGCACGGCGGGAGCCGCCGCCCGATCTCGAGCGCGCGGCGGCCGGGCACGCGAGCGAGCAGGCCGCCATCCGCGCCGAGGCGACCCGGCTCGAGCACGAGCGCGACGCGAAGGCCCGCGAGGCGGCCGGCCTGCTCGAGGCCCATCACGCGTACGCGAAGTCGGTCGCGCTGTTCCAGGTGGCGATCGCGCTCGGCGCCGTGGCGGCGCTCACGCGGCAGCGGCTCGTGTGGCTCGGTTCGCTGCTGCTCGGCGCGGTCGGGGTGGCGATGTTCGCCAAGGCGCTGATGGGCTGAGGCGCGCGGCGCGGTGGCGGCGCCCGTCGGTCAGCGCGCGCGGCCGGCGGCCGCGCCGGGCGCGAGCCAGCCGAGCCCCAGTGCGACGTGCAACGCGGCATCGGGCGCGTCGGCGTCGCCGTCCGCGACCGGCACGCGCGCCCATGCGAGCGTCGCGCGAGCCTCCGCCGTGGCGTGGACGCCGGCGCCCAGCGGCAGCCGCCGGCCCACGTACGCTCCCACGGCCGCGCCCGAGACGTAGAAGCCGTCGCGGAAGAGACCGCGCGTCTCGTCGAGCTTGCGGCCGCGCACCGTGCCCTCGGGGTGCGCGACCACCGCGCCGGCGCCCAGGGCCCAGTGCCACCGGCGTGCCTCGTGCCGGCGGCTCAGAAGCAGCAGATTGTAGCCGTGCGAGACCGAGAACTCGGCGATCTCGCTCGGGGCGGCGCGCAGGCGGAGCTTGTGGTGCACGAGGTCGAGCGTCCAGCCGGTCCCGCCCTCGTCGAGCAGCATGAGCCGGTAGACGTAGTACATCGGGGGGACGAAGGGGCGCGTCTCGTAGCGGGCGGTGAACGAGAGGTCCGGCTGGCCGTCCTGGCGCACGGTCAGCGGGACGGGCGGATTCCACGCCGCGCCCAGGTGCGCCTCGAGCCCCGGCCGCACTCCCGCCCGCGCGGGCGTGGCCGGCAGCGCGAGCGAGGCACAGGCGAGCACGACGGTCGCTGCGGCGAGCACGGCGAGCCCGGTCATCCGGACGCCGCGACGCATTGCGGCCGGGGCCGTGACGGTCGCGAATTCACGTTGACCCCGTTGATGCGAACCGCGGATGATGTGCCAATCGCACCGGAAGCACCCGCCTCGCGCCGAGGGCGTCGCACGTCCATCCGCTCGCGTCCCGCGCGGCAACCGCTCCGGATCCCCACGATCATGCGCGAAATCGACGGCGGGCGCGGGCCCGGCTGCCGTCCTGCCGGCGTCGACCCGGGAATCCGGGGCGTCGGTCCCCGTCCGGCCCTGGCTGCGGCATGCCGCGAGGAGTCCTCCCCGATGCGCATCTTCATGTCCGTCCAGATTCCCACCGAGAGCGGAAACGAGGCGATCAAGAGCGGTGCCCTGCCCCGGGTGATCGGCAAGTTCATCGAGACCTACCGGCCGGAGGCGGCGTACTTCATCACGGCGAACGGCGAGCGTTGCGGGCATTTCTATCTCGACATGAAGGACGTGACGCAGATGCCGTCCGTGGCGGAGCCGCTGTTCATCGAGCTGGGGGCGAAGGTGACGTACTGCCCGGCGATGAATCCCGAGGACCTGCAGAAGGGCGTCGCGGCCTTCATGGCGGGCCGCTGACGGGCGTCCGCGCCCGACCGCACGCGACCGACGGCGGGGGCCGCCCGCCGCGTCGCCTCCCCGTGCGGCCCGAGCCCGATGGCGCGCGCCACGTCACCTCGCGCGCCTAGCGCTCCGGCCGGCCGACGGGAATCAGCTCGAGCGGCTGCTCGGTGACCGGGATCCGGAGCACCTCGCGGACGCGCGCGTCGTCGAACGCGCCGACCACGCCGGCGCCCAGCCCCAGCGCGACGGCCTCGAGCAGCACGTCCTGCGCCGCGTGCCCGCACTCGAGGTGCGCGTAGCGCACGCCGCGTTCGCGGTACTTGCCCGTGAGCCGGGCGTAGTCGGCCGCGATCACGAGCACGACCGGCGCCTTCGCGATCCAGTCCTGCCCCAGCGCGGCGTGCGCGAGCGCGGCGCGCCGGTCCCCGCCGCCGAGCCGCTCGAGCCGGTGGCGCTCGGGCAGGTAGCGGTAGACGCCGGGATCGAGGCCGGCCACGTCGGCGACCACGGCATGGATCTCCAGCGGGTAGAGCGCGCCGGCCGAGGGCGCGGTGCGCCCGCCCTCGCGGCTCGTGACGCCCTGCGCGGCCCAGAGCAGCTGGCCCAGGTCCTCGAGCGCGAGGCCGGTGGCGGCGAACGCGCGCACGCTGCGCCGGCCCAGGAGCGTTTCCTCGAGCGTGGCCGCGCCGTGCGTGCGCGGCGCCGGAAGCGCCACGACGAGCGGCGTGGCCGAAGTGGAACTCGCCACGATGCCACCTCCGGCGGGCGCGGGGGTCGCCCGGTTGGGCGCGTTCGTCTCCGTCGCGGGGGCGGCCGGCGCGCCCGGGAGCACGAGGACCAGCAAGGCCAGAGCGGCGAATCCGTACGGCTTCTTCATGATGAGCGCGCCTGCCGACGGAGGGGGCGACGTGCCTTGGTACGGCGCGAAGCCTAGCACCGATTTCGCGTTCTCACCCCGGGCGGTTCTCCCGGGCGGGCCGCGCGCTGCCCACCCCGCCCGCCGGGCCCGATCCGCTCTTCCTGACTGCGAATACCGCTGCCCCCGGCGACTGCGTGGGCGGTAGACTTTGCCCGCGATGATCGCTCTCCGCCTGCATCGTGGCCCGCGGCTCGTGGCGGTTGCCGTCGCCGCGGCGACCGTGGTCGCGATCGCGGCGCGGCCCGCCCGCGCGATGCCCGCGGCGTTGCTCGCGGCGCCGTACCGCGCGTTCCCGGACGCCGCGCCCGGCGCCATCGCGCTGGGCGATCTCGACGGCGACGGGATCGCCGACGTCGCGACCGCGTACACGGCCGGCTCCACGATCTCGATCCACCACGGCCTCGGCGACGGCACGTACGGCCCGCCGACGACGCTCCCCGCGGGCATCCACCCCGGGTGGATCGCGATGGCCCGCCTCGACGCCGACGCGTTCCTGGATATCGCGGTCGTGAACGACAGCAGCAAGACGCTGTCGGTCTATCGCGGCCACGGCGACGGCACGTTCGAGCCGCGCGCGGACTACGACGCCGGGCCGCGCCCGCAGGCCGCGGTGCTCTTCGACCTCGACAAGGATGGCGACCTCGACGTGGCGGTGCCGGACGACAGCAACGCCACCGTGTCCGTGCTGCTCAACCAGGGCGACGGCACGTTCGCCCCGCGCGTCGCGTACGCGACCGGAGCATTCCCCGTGGCCGCCGGCGCGGGCGACCTCGACGGTGACGGTCACCCCGACCTCGTGGTCGCCAACCGGGATGCGGGCACGGTCTCCGTGCTGCGCGGCGTGGGCGACGGCACGTTCCTCGCGAGGACCGACTACCCGGCGGGCGCCGCGCCGGTGAGCGTCCTCGTCGCGGACGTCGACGGCGACGGACACCTCGACGTCGTCGTGGGCAACTACGGCGCGAACACCGTGTCCGTGCTCGCGGGCCGCGGCGACGGCACGCTGGCCGCGCCCGTGCCCTGCGCCGTGGGCGGCATCCCGGAGGACGTGCGGCTGGCCGACGTGAACGGCGACGGCCGTCCCGACCTGCTCGTGGCGTGCGGCTCGCCGGGCGTGCTGTCCGTGCTGCTCGCGGACGGCACGGGCTTCACCGCGCACGCCGACGACCTCGCCGGCGCGGGGCCCTCCGCGCTGGCCGTGGCGGACGTCGACGGCGACGGCCGGCTCGACGTCGTCGTCGCGGATCGCATCGGCGGCGCGATCACGGTGCTCGGCGGGCACGGCGACGGCCGCTTCGGCACGGGCCGCACGTTCGCCTGCGGGCCCTACCCGAACAGCCTCGGCGTCGGCGACTTCGACGGCGACGGCCGGCCCGACCTCGCGGTCGTGAGCACCGGCGGCGCGCCGAACGGCGTCTACGTGCTGCGCGGGCTGGGCAACGGGGACTTCGCGCCGGCGACGGTCTACGCCGCGGGATCGTGGCCCTCGAAGGTCGCGGTGGCCGACCTGAATGGCGACGGAAAGCCCGACCTCGTGGTCACGAACGACGGCGGCGCCTCGGTCTCGATCCTGGACGGCGTCGGCGACGGCACGTTCGCGACGCACCGCGACTTCTCGGCCGGCGTCAACCCGGTGGGGGTCGCGGCGGGCGATGCCGACGGCGACGGCATCCCCGACGTCGTCGTCACGAACGTCAACGCCAACACGGTGACCGTGATGAAGGGCGATGGCCACGGCTCGCTGGGCGCGCCGGTGCCGCACGCGGGCGGCACCGCGCCGCTGGCCGTGGCGATCGGGCAGGCCGACGCGAACGCGCCGCCGGACCTCGTGGTCGGCGCCGACCAGTCGCTCTCGACGCTCTCGGTGCTGCGTGGCGCCGGAGGCGGGAGCGTCCTCGCGGCGAACATCCACGGCACGGGCGGCTACGCGTTCGGCCTCGCGGTCGCCGACCTCAACGGCGACGGCAAGCTCGACTACGTGCTGCCCTCGTTCGGATCGACCGTGTCCGTCGTGCTCGGCGACGGGCTCGGGGGCTTCGGCACGCAGACCGACTACGAGACCGGCGGCCAGCCGATCGCGGTGGCGGTGGGCGATCTCGACGGCGACGGCAAGCTCGACCTGGTCGTGGCGAACAGCGCCTCGAACACGGTGACGGTGCTGCCCGGGCACGGCGACGGCACGTTCGGGCCGCGGCAGGACTATGGCGCAGGCCGGCAGCCGTACGACGTCGCGCTCGCGGACGTGAACGGCGACGGCCGGCTCGATGTGCTCACGGCGAACGCCTCGGGCCAGAACGCCAGCGTGCTGCTCAACAACTCGGGTGGCGTCCTCGCCGTGCCGCGCCCAGTGCCCGTGGCCGCGCTGCGCCTCGCGCCCGCGCGCCCCACGCCGGCGCGTGGCCCGCTCGAGCTCGCGTTCACGCTGCCGCAGCGGGCCGGCGTCGAGGTGCGCATCTTCGACCTGCAGGGCCGCACCGTGCGCGTGCTGGTGCCGGGCCTGCTCGAGGCCGGCGCGCACGCGCTGCGCTGGGACACGCGCGACGCCACCGGCGCGAGCGTGCCGAGCGGGCTCTACCTCTGCGAGCTGCGCGCCGGCGGCGCACGCGCGACGCAGCGCGTGCTCGTGACGCGCTGACGCGGCCGCGCGGGGCGTTCTGGACCGGCCGGCGAGCCGGGACTACAGTCCGGCCGCCTCGACGGGCGCGACGCCGATGCCGCGACGCGCGCGCCGCCGGGTCGGGTCAGTCCTGCCGGAGCCCAGACGGCCGTGTTCGAGCGACTGTTCAAGCTGAGCGAGCGCGGGACCAGCGTCCCGACCGAGTTGCTGGGCGGCGCGACGACGTTCGTGACGATGGCGTACATCATCGTCGTGAACCCGGCGATCCTCGCCTTCGCGGGCATCCCGGTGGGACCCAGCACCGTGGCCACGATCCTGACCGCGGCGTTCGGCTCGCTCCTGATGGGGCTGTACGCGAACCGGCCCATCGCGGTCGCGCCCTACATGGGCGAGAACGCGTTCATCGCGTTCGGCCTCGCCGCGCTGGGCGTGACGTGGCAGCAGCGCGTCGGGACGGTGTTCGTGAGCGGCGCCGCGTTCCTGGTGATCACGCTGCTCGGCCTGCGCGCCTGGCTGGCGAACGCGGTGGCGCCGGCGCTCAAGCACGCGTTCGCCGCCGGCATCGGCCTGTTCCTCGCCTTCATCGGGATGTATGAGACCGGCATCGTGACGAGCGGCGCCGCCGGCATGGCGCCGCAGGCGCTGCTGCTGCCCACCGGGCTGCTTCGGGCCCCCGACGTGCCGGTGCGGATGGGCGACCTGCACGACCCGCGCGTTCTGCTCGCGATCGGCGGCTTCCTGCTGATGGCGGTGCTGCTCCTGCTGCGCGTGCGCGGCGCGATCCTCATCGGCATCGTCGCGACCGCGGTCGCCGGCGGGCTCGCCGGGCTGGGCCACGCGCCGCACGGCATCGTGGCGTGGCCGTTCGCGGGCGGCGAGCAGGCGTGGGGCCGGATCGCGCTCCACCTCGACGTCGGCTCGGTGCTGCGCGTCTCGTTCCTGCCCGTGCTGCTCACGCTCTTCCTGATGTCGTTCCTCGACACGCTCGGCACGCTGGTGGGCGTCGGCGCCGCGGGCGGGATGCTCGATGAGAAGGGCGACTTCCCCGACGTGCACAAGCCCATGCTGGTGGACGCGCTCACCTGCATGTTCAGCGGGCTCGCCGGCACCTCGACGAGCGGCGCCTACATCGAGTCGGCGACCGGCATCCGCGAGGGTGCGCGCACCGGCCTCGCCGCCGTCACGACGGGGCTGCTCTTCCTCGCGTCGCTGTTCCTCGTCCCGCTCGTCGAGCCGCTCCAGGCGCTGCGCTTCGCCTACGGCCCGGCGCTGGTCGCGGTGGGCCTGCTCATGATGGGCTCGCTCGCGAGGATCGGCTCGGAGGACCTGACCGAGCTCGTGCCGGCATTCGCGACGGTGACCATGATGGTCTTCACCTACAACATCGCGAACGGCCTGACGGCGGGTCTCGTGCTCCACCCGCTGCTCAAGCTCGCGGCCGGGCGCCGGCGGGAGATCCACCCCGGCGCGGTCGCCCTCGGGGCGCTCTGCCTCGTCTACTACCTCTTCGGCCTGCCGCACTGAGCGGGCAGCGAACGGCGCGCCGGGCCGCGCCGCGTGCGGGCGGTCCTACTTGCGCCCGAGCACGCTCTGCAGGTCCGTGATCACCTCGATCCCGCCGCGGCTGGCCGTGCGCGGCGGCACGAGCACGAAGAAGCGCTGGCCGTCCTGGCTGCAGGTCCACGTGCGCGAGCTCACGCCGAGCACCGCCTGCGGCAACGTGAAGAGCGCCTTCGGCTGGCCGACCCGGAACGCGTCCGCGGCATCCACGTCCGCGGCCATCACCATTCCGTTCGACTCGAACAGGAGCTCCCGGCCGCCCTTGGTCCAGGTCGGGAAGATTCCCGATTTCGTCGAGACCTGCCAGCGTCCCGGGACGCCCGTGACGCTCTGGACGAAGACCTGCGGCTGCGGGGTGCCCTCGCTCGTCGCGTAGGCCAGCCAGCGCCCGTCGGGGGAGAGCATGGACTGGGCGAAGCGCTGCGGCAGCCCCACGAACGGCGCGGGCGTATGCTTCGCGCTGTCGGGCGAGACCGTGAAGGCGCCCAGGAAGCTCTCGGGGCCGTACACGAGACGCGACCCCATCGGGGCCCACTGCGTGACGACGACGGAGGTGGCGCCCACCGCGAACGTGTCGACCGCGCCGAGCCCGTCCGACGAGCCCACCAGGATCTGCGGCCGGTCGCCCGAACGCAGCGCGCACGCGAACCGGCGCCCGTCCGGGGACCAGACCGGCGAGTGCACGTCACGCGCCACGAACGTGAGCTTCGACTCGGTGCCGCGCTCCAGGTCGCGCAGCCAGATCTCGTGCCGCCCGCTGGGGCTCTGCCCCGTCGTCTCGTAGAGCAGGCGACGGCCGTCGGGCGAGAGTGCGGGGTTGATGCAATCGGTCGTGCTCAGGGCGCCGCCGATGAGCCTCCCGCTCCGGTCGGCCTCCTGCAGCGTGTTCGCCGCCCCACCCTCGCCACGCGAGTACGCGAAGGCACCGCTCGCCGAGACGGAGAAATGGCCGGCCGACGAGCCGGCGCGGACATTCTCGACGAGCGTGAGGGGCTGGCCCGTGAGCCGGCCCGCGCCGAGGTCGAGCTTCCGGGCGAGCAGCGTCGAGCCGCGCAGGTACACCACCCACCCGCCCGGCGCGTACTCCGCGCGGCCGTCGGACTGTCCGAGCAGCTTCGAATCCAGCGAGCCCAGCCGCCCGAGGCGGATGTCGCCGGTCCCGGTGCCGTTCTGCAGGTTGCCGATGAACAGGAAGTGCTCGCCGTCCGGAAGGAAGCACGGCCAGCCGGTGCCCACTTCGTGGGCAGCCCGATCGATGCGCGTCGCGGGCTGCAGCTCGCCGCCGCTCGCCGGGACCACCTTCAGCGAGTCCGTGAACTGCCCGTCCATCAGGATCGAGCCCTTGGAGCCCCAGCTGAGGTCGGCGCCCTGGTTGGCCGAGCACACGACGACGGGTGTGCCGCCCGCGATCGAGAGGCGCTGGATCTTGTTGTCCGCGACGAACACGATCTCGCGGCTGTCGGGCGACCAGTACGCGCGCCTCAGGCCTTCCGAGCCCGCGATCGGGTGCGCCTCCGTCTGGTCGAGCGGGCGGATCCACGCGCGAATCCGGCCGGTCGAGTCCTGGGTCTCGAAGACGAGCATGCGGCCGTCAGGGGAGACGCGCGGCCAGAAGGCGTCCACGACGTCCGGCACCGGCTCCGTCCGGAAGCGATAGGCCTGGCGCGGCGCGGACGCTCTCGGATACAGCCACGCGAACGCGCTGACCGCGACCAGCGCCATCAGCGCGGCAACGCCCCAGGCGAGCCGCGAGGTCCGGCGTGCGAGCGGCGAGGGGAGCGCGGCGGGCGGGGAGGGCGCGAGGCCCACGCCGGACAGGCCGGCGTTCTCCGCGATCCACTGCAGCTGCAGCTTGACGTCGTGCGCCGTCTGGTTGCGCTCCTCCGGGTCCTTCGCGAGGCACGTGCGGATCAGCCGGTCGAGCCCGTGCGGCGGCGCGTCCCCCGCCGGCGCGCCCGAGGGCGCCTCGTTCACCGGCGCGGGCTGCGAGCTGATGATCGAGGCGATGAGCGTCGCCTGGCTGCGGCCCTCGAACGCGCGCTTGCCGGTCGCCATCTCGTAGAGCACGCAGCCGAGCGCCCAGATGTCGGTGCGCACGTCGGCATCCCTGCCCTCGAGCTGCTCCGGCGCCATGTACTGGAACGTGCCGACGATCGAGCCCTCGGCCGTCAGCGCCTGGGCGACGGTCGGCGACTGCGTCATCGGCGAGGTCGCGCCCGAGCCGGCCTGCCCCGCCAGCCCCGCGGCGCGCGCGAGCCCGAAGTCCATCAGCTTGGCGCCCGAGCGCGTGAGCATGATGTTGGCGGGCTTCAGGTCCCGGTGGATGACGCCGGCCCGGTGCGCGCGGTCGAGCGCGTCGGCGACCTGCGCGCCCAGCCGCAGCAGCTCCGGGCCCGGCAGCGGCCCGCGGCGCAGCCGCTCGGCGAGCGTCTCGCCCTCGATCAGCTCCATCACGAGGTAGTCGGTCTCGCCCTCGCGGCCGACGTCGAACAGGGTGCAGATGTTCGGGTGGTTCAGGCTCGAGACCGTCTTTGCCTCTCGCTCGAAGCGCGCCCGCACCTCGGGACTCGCCGAGAGGTGCAGCGGCAGCACCTTGACCGCGACGTCGCGCCCCAGGCGCGTGTCGCGCGCGCGGTAGACCTCGCCCATGCCGCCCGCGCCGAGCGGGGCGACGATCTCGTAGGGGCCGAGCCGGGTGCCAGCGGACAAGGGCATTGGCGCACTCTATACCATCGGTGAGCGGGGCGACCACGGTGACGTTACGCGGCGCACGCGATCCCGACGCCGCGGAACTCAGGGGCCCGGCCGGACCTCAGCGGGCCGTCACGCGCCCGCCTTGCGCGTGAACGTCATCGCCGAGCCGTCGGCCTCGAGCGTGAGCTGGTCGCCGACGATCCGGGCGTCGGCGGTCTGCTGCCGGCCGGCGACGTCGGCCTGCAGCCGTCCCGACGCGTCCACCGACCATCGCCCGTGCATCTCGCCGTGGAGCATGCGCGTCGTGACCGCGCCGCCCGGCGAGAATGTCACCGTGACGAGCGCGTTGCCCCAGGTGCCGAGGATCGCCTCGGCCAGCGGTCGCGCGTCGCGCGGCGCGCTCGCGCTCGCCGGCGTCGGCGTGAAGGCGGCCTGGACCGCTTCGCCGAGGCTCGCGATCCGCGCGTGCGCCTCGTTCGCCTCCCGGCGCGAGTGCGCGTGGAGCCCCGTCCCGAGCGCCTCGGCGATGCCCCGGGGCGAGAGGTCGGTCGGCGCGGCCGGGTTCGCGAGCCGCTCGAGGTTGACCACCTTGCGGCTCTCGGGCAGGAAGTAGAGACGCACGATCCCGGCCTCGGGGGCGGCCTCGTACGTGCGGGTCATCACCTTGAACTGCTGGTCGCCGACGTCGATGAAGTACGTCGTCACGTTCCGGCCGCCACCCGAGTGACCGAAGCGACGCTTGCCGATCGCGCCCTCGACCGACTCGACGCGGCCCTCCTGCACGTCGCGCGTGAGCGGATCCGAGCCCGTGACCGAGCGCACGACCAGGAACGCCGCGATCGCGAGGCCCGCGAGCGGGATCAGCACGCGCGCCACCGGGCTCGCGTTGTGCGAGGCGAAGAAGAGGACCAGCAGCGAGCCCGCGACGAGGAAGGCCGCGCTGCTCAGGGCGCTCCTGCGGTTGCTGCCGGAGAGCGCGCCGAAGCCGCGGCGCTGCGATTCGGAGAGCTCGCCCCGGCGGTTCGCCTCGAGCGCGTCGGCGGGAAACGGATCCAGCACGGTACCGGGCATGTCTCGACTCCTGGGGGTGAGGGTGCTCGGCCTGTGGGGCGCGGAGCAAATGATGCAGGCCGATCACGTCCGGGGCAACGAATTCCCTCGCGGTAGTGTCGCGGTGGCCGCGGCCCGGGGCCGGGCGTACCTTCCCGGTGCGCCAGCAGGGCGGGGCGAAGGGTGCGTCCGGCCGCCGGACGCGCGCGCGCGCTCCCCGCGGGCGCGGAAAGAACGACATGTCGCTCCTGCACGCGCGACCGATCTCGAGCTGGGTCCGGGGGCACCTCTTGTGCCGGGTCGAGTCCGCGTCCGGCCGGTTCGCCCTGACGTTCGACGACGGGCCGAGCCCGCGCTGGACCCCGAGGGTGCTCGACGTGCTCGCGCGCCACGGGGCGCGGGCCACGTTCTTCCTCCTCGCAGGGGGCATCCGGCGCAGTCCCGGCGTGGTGCGGCGGCTGCAGGAGGAGGGGCACGAGCCCGCGCTCCACGGCAGCCACCACCTGCCCCTGCTCATGCTGCCGCCGTGGGAGATCCGGGCCGAGATCGACCGCTGCGTCAACGCGCTGGCGGCGGTGGACGATCGCCGCGCGCGGTTCTACCGCCCGCCCTTCGGCTTCATGCTGCCCTCGCAGGCGCGCTTCGTCCGGGCCCTGGGCTACGAACCCGTGCTGGGCGACGTCTTTCCCGAGGACACGCACCTGCCCGGCGCGGACCGGATCGTGGCGCGCGTGATGCGGCGGCTCGAGGCGGGCTCGGTCCTGATCCTCCACGACGGCTCGCCGCGCGGCGACGCCGATCGCTCGCAGACGGTGGCGGCGCTGGACGCGATCCTGGCGCGCACCCACGCGGACGGCCTGCGCGCCGTGACCGTCGGCGAGCTGCTGGGCGCGGCATGAACGGCTTCGCGCACATCGGGCGCGACGAGCGCATGGTGAACGGGGCCCGCGGCCGACTCCGCCGGGTGCTCTTCACGGTCGCGAGCCTGGCACTGGTGGCGATCCTCGTCGTGCTCGGGCGGGACGGCGACGACTCGGCGTTCCTGCGCGCCGCCGCCATCAACCTCGCCGTCGTGGCCTGGTCGTCGTTCGTGCTGCCGCTGCGCGGGCTGCCGGCGTTCGAGAGCTACTTCCGGCTGCGTGCGTGGGAGCGCAGCGGCCGGCTGTACCGCGTGCTCGGGGTGCCTGCGTTCCGGGTCCTCGTCCGGCGCGGGCCGCTCTCCACGTTCAACCACGCCATCGTCCTCGCCTGGCGCAGCGGCGAGCCACGCCGCATCGAGCACGAGATCCGCGCCGCGGAAGCGGGCCATGCGATCGCGTTCGGGATCGTCCTGGCGCTGTCGCTCGTCGCGCTCCTGCGCGGGCACGCGGCGGGGGCCGCCTGGCTCGCGGCGCTCGACATCCCGACGAACCTCTACCCGGTCCTGCTGCAGCGATGGCACCGCGTGCGCCTGGCACGGCGCGTCGCCGCGCGCGGGGTCGCGGGCGGCCGGCTCGCGCTCGTGCTCGCGCCGCTCCTGTGCGCGCTGCTCGCGTCCGGCGTGCGCGCGGACGACGTGCTCGAGGGCTACGTGACGCCGCTCTCCGTCGCGCCCGGCGAGACGCTGTCGATCCACGCCTCGAGCCCGGTGCCGTGGACGCTCACGTTCGCCCGCTACCACCGCGTCGGCGACCAGAACGTGCCGATCCCGATGTCGGCGCCGATCGCCGAGCCCGCGGGCGAGCAGGAGGCGCCCGACTCGGCGTGGTACGCGACGCGCTGGAACGTGACGGACCGCTTCGTGATCCCCCAGGACTGGCCCTCGGGCATCTACGGCGCCGAGTGCGTGGCGCACGACTTCACGACGTTCCGCATCGCGTTCGTGGTCCGGCCGCGGCCCGATGCGCACGGCGACATCGCGATTCTCGCGAACACGAACACGTGGAACGCCTACAACAGCTGGGGCGGTCGCTCGAAGTACACGAACCCACCGGCGCACCACCTCAGCATGCAGCGCCCCAACCCGTCGGCGAACCCCGTCTACGGCTCGATGCACCTCGCGCGCGCCGAGCTCTGGGTGCACGACTTCCTCGCGACCAGCGGGTACCACGTCGACACGTACTCCGACTGGGACTTCCACCAGGGCATCCCCGGCCTCGACCGTTACCGCACGCTCGTCATCGACACGCACCCCGAGTACTGGTCGAGGACGATGCTCGACCGGCTGCAGACGTACCTCGCGCACGGCGGGGCGCTGGTCGACCTCGGCGGCAACGCGATCTACGAGGAGGTGCGCTTCTCGCCCGACGGCACGCTCCTTGAGATGTTCCCCGAGTACTTCTGCGGGACGACGGGGTGCCGGGCGTATTCGTTCTTCCGCAACCTCTCCCCGCCGCGGCCCGAGCGCGCGATCCTGGGCGTCGCCTACCGCTGCGACGCGTACTGGACGTGGGCGCCGTTCCTCGTGGTGTGGCCGGGCCACCGCTTCTTCGCCGGAACGGGGGTCGCCTCGGGGGACACGATCGGGCGGACCGGGCTCAACGGGGCCGCGAGCGGGTGGGAGATGGACACGTCCCTGCCGGGCTGGGTCCCCGAGGGCATCGTGAGCGGCTGCGGCGCCGATGACCGGGGTGTCGCGCCCGACAATCTCGAGTTGCTGGCGCGCGCCTTCAACCTGCCTACGATGGGCGCGGACATGACGTGGTACTCGACGCCCGCGGGCGGCGGCGTGTTCGCCGCCGGCTCGATCAGCTTCGGCGGCAGCCTCGCGGTCGATTCCGTGCTGCAGCGCATCGTGCGCAACGTGATCGACGAGCTGCTCGCGCGCCCGGCCGCGGTGGGCCCGCGCCCGGACGCGCTCCCGCCGGTCGCGCTCGCGCCCGCGGCGCCGAACCCGTTCGCGCGGCAGGTCCGCATCGCGTTCACGCTCGCGGCGGCCGGGCCAGCCCGGCTGCGCGTGTACGACGTCGCGGGCCGGCGGGTGCGCACGCTTCTCGACGAGCGCGCGCTCGTGGCGGGACCGGCCGAGGTCACGTGGGACGGGCGCGACGACGCGGGGCGCGACGCCCCGGGCGGCGTCTACCTGGTGCGGCTCGAGACGGGCGGCCGCTCCGAGACCCGCCGCGTGCTGCGGCTGCGCTAGGGCAGGGGGCACCGAAAGGCCGCCGGCGGAGGCGCCCCCGCGCATCCCGTGGACGCCGCAGGCCGTACGTTTCCATATTGGCGAATGACCCGCACCGGGGGAATCCAGCGCGCCCCGGACGCAGCCCCCGGCGTGAACCGCCCCCGGGGTCCCGGCCGGAATTCCATACGGGGTCCGCATTCGCCGCGTACAATGAGTGAGTCCCTGATACCTCGGAGGATCGATCCATGAGCCCCACAGTGCCGCCGCGGCGATCCCGGATCGCCGTGCCCATCCTGCTCGTCGCCCTGCTCGTCGCGTGCGACGCCCCACGTTCCCATGCCGCCGACTGTGCCGTGTTCGTGGCCACCACGGGCACGGACGCCGCCGGCGCCGGCCTTTCGCCCACCACGCCCTGCCGCACGATCAACTACGGGATCGCGACCGCCG